>JANQIR010000068.1 GCA_028282065.1 Aestuariivirgaceae bacterium | reverse complement strand
CGACCGCCGCAAGGCGGGAAGCGTCATCGCCGCCACCACCAGCATCGGCACCGCATGCCGAGACCACACCTTCGTCATCACCACCGCTGCTGGAACCTGACGTGCTTCCATCGGCATCGGCGCCGCATGCCGAGACTACACCTTCGTCATCACCACCGCTGCTGGAACCTGACGTACTGCCACCGGCATCGGCGCCGCATGCCGAGACTACACCTTCGTCATCACCACCGCTGCTGGAGCCTGACGAACTGCCGCCGGAACTGTCCGAAGAGCTTTCACCACCGCCTGACTTAGAATCGCCGCCCGAGGTACTTTCACTACTGGTGGTGTCCTTGGATTCCGCCTTCTTCTCCGCGTCTTTAAAGTCCTTTTCGTTGTCAGCGCTACTGGACTTGGTGTCCTTGCTACTGTCGGACTTCTGGGTAGCTTGTGACATTGTGCATTGCCTCTTTCACATTTCCGCCATAACGATAAGTCACGTGGAAATTGCGATGACCACGTGAAAAATCTTGTCTTTTGCAAATGAACTCGTTCCGAACCGTGGTTCAGATTACTGGTGGCGGCACATGACGGTTCTGTGACAGTTTAAAGCTTGACCAATGTTATAAATACCTACAAATGCGTAGATTATATTGAATTCAAAATTTTTGTGATGATTAATACTTTCATTAAATTCAGCGCCCGGCCTCATGATCATCGCCCGATCAGACTTCAAATTTCGATCCCCTAACGCAGAGCATCAGCCAGCCTACGGTCGCGGCCATAGACATCATCGCGAAAATGGACACTGCGGTCCTTGTTCACCCAGGCCGTATAATAGGTGACGTAAATGGGGACCGGCGCTTCCAATGCAATGACCTTTTCTTTCTGAGACCTAATGACGCCGGCAATCTTCTCTTTGGTCCAGCCCTGATCGTCCAATAGGGCGAGCGCCAGTTCGCCCGGGCTTTCCACCCGCATGCTGCCGCTTGAGAAAAAGCGCTGCTCCTTCAAAAACTGTCCGCCACCGCGTGCACCGTGAAGGCCAATACCGTAGCCATTGGGCATTCGAAATTCGAGCGGGCCAAGCGGATTGGCGGGATGTGCCGCCTGCCGGACGACATAGGGAAGTTTTTCAAGCTTGGACCAGTCGACCGCCCGGGCATTCACCTTGCGCTCGCCGTCATACAGCGTGAGGCGGCGTTCCTTCAAAACACTGGGTGAGCGTTGCAGGGCCGGCAGAAGCTCCGCATCGGCGACATCGGCCGGCATCTGCCAAACCGGATTGATCACGACCTGCTCAACATTCGCCGTAAAAACCGGTGTTCTATTGGTGGGGCGGCCAACTACCACCAACGCAGTGAAGACGGTCTTACCGCCACGCACCAGTTTCAGATACTGGTCGGCACCGTTGACGAGAACATGTGTTTCGGCAAGAGCCCCATCATCCCAACGGCGGCGCTCCATATTGACGATCAGCTGGCCAATGCGCTGTTCTACTGTCACGTTCATGGCGCGCTGGGTGCCCGCATCGATCATGCCATGGGGGATCAGGCCGTGACGCACCTGGAACGATTTAACCGCCAGGTTGAGCGGCTCGTCGTACACCGTGCCGGTACCCGACGTTTGAGGCGCAAGATCCCCCATTACGCCGAGCATGAGCCGAATGGCCGGAATGCGCGGATCGTCTCCTCCCGGCAGAATCTTTTCTCCGGCCGGGATTTTGGGCCAGCCTCCGTCAGCTGCAATCTTTCTGTAGCGCTCAAGGGCTGCGACCAGCCTGCCGTAACGGGACGAGCGCGGCAGCAAAGTCAGGATATGATCGCGCATGTCATCGGCGACTTCGGCGGCCTCGATCAGCGAAAGCGGACCTGGAACATTTGGCACGATGTGCAGTTCGTTATCCACCTGCGAGGGCACCACCCTGCCCTTTGAAAGGTCGCGGGCGAACCGGGTAAACGTCTGCGACAGCAGGATGTCGAGGACGGCAAGCACACCAGGATCTTCCGAGTCGATACGCTCCTCAATCTGATCGATGGCATAGTGTGCCGGCTCCAGCCCCTGTGCGGCGGCGCTGCGCAATATCAGCAGCATGTGCCGCGCCTTGGACTTCGCACCACTGTCGCGCGTCCAAATCGGTTTGAAGTTCCGGCCCTCATAGAAAGTCAGAATTTGGAAGAGCCGCTCATTGCCTTCAGGATCTTCAAGCTTAAGCTGTCCTGACGTGGCGATGGCTTTCAGCGCCCTGGCAACATTTTCATTGTTGGCCGCCGTCGCCAGCTGCAACGATCCAGCCAACCACAACAGCACAATCACAAAGACAGCCCGCACCAACACACGCATGCCGATACCCTGCAATCCCTTCCGTTGCGGGCAATGTTAGCGCAATTCTACGGCTTTGTGTGGACCTTTCGGTCTACCTTCATGGCCAGACATTAGAAATGCCGGCCCAAACCTGAGCCGGCATGAAATGCTGTCAATTGCAGACCTGAGACGATCAGACGGCGGCCATCTGATTGTGCTTACGCACCATGAATTCCTTCGCGGTCTCAACCGCCACAGCGGCATCACGGCAATAGGCGTCAGCCCCGATAGCGGTGGCAAATTCCTCGTTCAAAGGAGCACCACCGACCAGAACGACATAGTCATCCCTGATACCCTTTTCCTTCATCGTGTCGATCACGACCTTCATGTAGGGCATGGTGGTCGTCAACAATGCCGACATCCCCAGAATATCCGGATCGTGCTCTTCAATCGCCTCCAGATAATTTTCCACAGGGTTATTGATGCCGATATTGATCACTTCAAAGCCGGCTCCCTCCATCATCATGGCGACGAGGTTCTTGCCGATATCGTGAATATCGCCCTTCACCGTGCCAATCACCATCTTACCGAGCCTGGGCGCACCGGTCTCGGCAAGAAGCGGCCGCAAAATAGTCATGCCGGCCTTCATTGAGTTGGCGGCAAGAAGAACTTCCGGCACGAACAGGATTCCATCGCGGAAATCGACCCCGACGATCCGCATACCTTCCACGAGCGCTTCGGTCAAAACCCTGTAAGGAAGCCAACCGCGCGACAACAGGATGTTCACGCCCTCTTCGACTTCCTCTTTCAACCCGTCATAAAGGTCATCATGCATCTGCTGGACAAGTTCCTCATCATCCAGCGAATTCAGGTCCAGTTCTTCTTCGTCGCTCATCGTACTCGTCTCCGCGAATTGTGCCCGTAACAGTCATGAAGGCACATTTCCGTGACCCTACAGTCACACGGCAGAAACCCTGCGCACCCTTGCGACAAGTGTCTGACAAAATGCGACTAACTGCGGATGATCCCAGGGTCAGGACCCATTAGTATCATGCACGTCTCCTGCGCCGCGACCTGCGATCATCCGAGGCCGCTGCCTCCGCCGCCACATCACGGCCATGAGCAAGGTCTGAAACGCTGCCCAGCCGCTGCTCTATCGCTTCCACAGATGGCTTGGCACCAGGGGTATGCGCCTGCAACGCAGCCCGCATGGCTTTGAGATGCACCGCCGTCGTGCCACAGCAGCCGCCGATAATCCGCACCCCTGCATCACGAGCCAATCTTGCATAGTCGGCCATCAGTTCCGGCGTACCATCGTAGTGGATATGGCCGTCGACATATTTCGGAATGCCGCAATTGCCCTTGGCAACAACAATTGCGTCAGGCCGTGCTTCAGTGATGCCCAAAACCGTTGCAACCATCTCAGATGCACCGGTGCCACAATTGGCCCCTATTCCTGCGAGCCCAACCTGCAAGGACCTGGTAATCTCGCCGAAGTCTTTGGGCGTGAGGCCCATCATTGTCCGGCCGTTGGTGTCAAAACTCATCGTCCCGATAACCGGCAGCCCTGCCGTGCCCGCACCCTCGGTGGCGGCTGTCAGTTCCTCTACCGAGGAGATCGTCTCTATCCACAGGACATCGGCACCACCTTCTTTCAGGGCGGCAGCCTGTTCTGCAAACGCTTCACGGCCGGCGTCCATCGACAAGGTCCCGACCGGTTCGAATATCTCACCCGTCGGCCCCATGGATCCAGCCACCAGAACAGGCCTGTCGGATGCATCGGCCTCCTGCCGGGCAAGACTTGCGGCAAGGTTGTTCAGTTCCGCAACGCGGTCCTCCGCATCGTGCAATTTCAACCGGTAGCGGTTGCAGCCAAAACTGTTCGTCAAAATGATATCGGAGCCCGCCTCGATAAAGCTGCGATGAACGGTGCGAACACGATCGGGATGGTCGATATTCCACAGCTCCGGCGCGTCGCCCGACATCAAACCAAGTTGGAAGTAGTTCGTTCCGGTTGCCCCGTCGGCCAAAAGCCAGTCGCGGCTGGAAAGCAGTTCATCAAGACTTGTTCTAGACATATCAACCATACCTCAAATCAAAACCGACTTCAGTTATGACATAAAGATTTCTTTATATAAAGATTTTTTTATGTGCCGATCAAATGGATGCGCCTCAGGCGCGTTGTGCCCCGTAGTACAAGGTGACCACGTGCTGCGCCTCGGCAAAGAACAGCCAGCGCTCGACCACGGCGCCGGACAGCGCAAAGATTGCGGCCAAAATGGCGGCAGGTGTCACCACCCCGCTTGGGCCGGCGAACGTTACCAGTGTGCATATGGCCGCAAACGCAAGACTGCCGATGGCGATGGAGCGCAATTTGCGGGCATGAGCCCTTGCGACCTTATATCCCATCTCCTTCATGACAAAGTTCTCCGCCGTATGTGGCGTCTCCCATTGGCGCACAGGGCCCAGATGGCCCAGACCGGTGGCCTGTTGCATCGTGTACTTTCCCTGCGAGGTATCGACACTGCGCCAGTAGGCGAGCTTTAGAACCAGCACAAGACACAGAAAAGCCAGAGAGATCGCAGATTGCACAGGCTGCCCGCGCCCAAACAGATGTGCGAGCGCGAGCAGCAGGCAGGCTCCTGTCGCCAAGGAGAACACAATGTAGATGGGTGTCACGAGACCATGATTCCACTGCCTGATTGTTGCGAGCGATGCGTAGATCATTCCGGTGCAGTAGACCGTGGCAAGCGCCAGGCAGGCCATCATCACCCCCAGCAGACCAAGGACGCCATCAAGAAAACCGTCAAACAACCAGGCCGCAAAAAACATCAGCGCAACGGGGTAAACGGCCACCGCCAGGACGCCTTCCCGCGACAGCCAGGATGTCCGCCACTGGCTGAACGCCCGCCACGCCCGCTCGGGCCGGCCGAGATGGAAGGTCGACGACAATAGACCTACAGTGACAAGACCCAGTGAGAGAACCATGGCGGCGGCACCGAACCACGCGGAACTCGCCGGGCCATGCACCAAGCCAACCAGCGCCAGCAACATAAGCAGCCCGTATCCCGCGCCGGAGGCGGTCGTAAACAAGATGACGGAGTACGCGGGATGCATTCTTATTGATCCTGGAGGTTCATTATATCCTGCGGCCGTAACCTACCGGGACAGAGTGCGGTCAGCCCAGGCGAAGAACCGGTCCGTCAACGAACCATCGCCAGCGCCGGCCCCCTCCACGGCGGCCAGGTGTGGCGTATCGGACTGCTGGTTTCGCCGCGGTCTCGGCGGCAAGTACTTGTTCACCGGCTTGTAGCCGATTTCCGGCAGGAGGTCGCGCCCACTGCGCTCCTCAACCAGTCTGGACACGTCGCTTTGCGGATCACCAAGATCGCCGAAATGCCGGGCCCCGGTGGGACATGCGCGAACACATGCCGGCACGCGGTCTTCCGGTTGCAGGTGTTCATTATAGATGCGGTCCACGCACAAGGTGCATTTCTTCATTACGCCTTCGAAGACATCGTACTCGCGGGCGCCGTAGGGGCAGGCCCACGAACAGAGCTTGCAACCGATGCACTTGTCTTCATCGACGAGA
>JANQIR010000059.1 GCA_028282065.1 Aestuariivirgaceae bacterium | reverse complement strand
AACAACAATTGCCTTGTCAAGATTGTGCTTGACGATGGAACGGCGCTTGATGCGCATGTCTGCCTGCCTGCCAGCACAACACTGACGGGATTGATAAACGGAGCTGATCCGTTTCTGGATATTACCGCCGTGGACGGGACCCAACGGCTGGTGAACAAAAACAATATCAGATCCCTTTCACCGGCCGCCGTGCCGTCCAGCGACCAGTTGAGGAGGGCCCGAAGCGGGTCGTTCGATCCTTACAGGGCGCTCGGGCTGAGCCAAAATGCCGGGCTCGACGCCGTTAAGCGGGCCTACCACATCCGCGCCAGGCTCTATCACCCTGACAGGTTCGCCGGAATTGATCTCGCCCCGGAAATGGCAGCTTATACAAGGGCCATGCTGAGGCGGATCGACATGGCTTATGACATGCTGATGGATCCGGAGTCCGCCTGACGCCGGCGGCTGGCCGAAGTGAGGCATTCACTGGACGTCTTCCCCGCGCTATTGTATCTGCCCATGAGCTGAAGCTGGGGAGTGGGGTTCATGAGCCTGCCGAAGAAAGTTCTGATCGCAATAGGCGGCGCCGTCGTTTTCGGGACGGTTCTGGTGATGCTTGTCTTGTTTCTCACCAGCGGTATTGCCGGCGTCGCCGACGATTTCCTGAAAGCCATGAAATCGGGCGATATGAACAAGGCGGCAGGATATCTGTCATCTGAGTTCAAACGCAGCACGGCTCCCTCCAAACTCACGGAGATCGCCAGAAAGGGCGGTTTCGACCGATTCGAATCGGTCAGTTGGGGACAGCGGAGCACGAGTACATCCGGCGGTGCGACCCGTGGTGAACTTGAAGGTGAAATGACCACTACGAACGGTACGCAGATCCCGATAACACTGAAATTCGTCAAGGAGGACGGTGATTGGAAGATCTTCTCGTTGAATGCCGGACGGGCAGGCGCCAATCAGCCAACGGGCAATCTGCTGATCACGAAACCCGACAATGCCGCGATGGTAAAAATGGTCGGCGAGACGATGCGGGTGTTTGCCGAATCGGTAAATGCGCAAAGCATGCAGAAACTCTACGATCATACGGCCCAGGTCTGGCAGAGCCAAACCTCGCCGGACGCCCTGGAAAAGATCTTCAAGGGCTTCATCGATGCCAAGATCAATATGCTGGCGCTACAGAATCTGGCGCCGGTTTTCGCCAACACACCGGAAGTCGCCGACAATGGCGTGCTGGAGATCAAGGGGTACTATCCTTCACGGCCGTTGCAGGTATCCTTCGAGCATAAATATCTGCTGGAGGGAACGGAGTGGAAGCTGATCGCCATCAATGTCAATGCGCGACCGGTGCAGGAAAACCAGCAGCAACAGTAGTTGGTCGTTGGCGGCTCCGGGCCGGGCTTATTCCGCCCGGTTGCGCATGGCGAGCGTGCGTAGACGAAGTGCGTTCAGCCGGATGAACCCTTGTGCGTCGGTCTGGTCATAGGCACCTTCGTCGTCTTCGAACGTCACCAGTTCGCCGCTGTAGAGAGATTTCGGTGACTTGCGCCCGACCACAATTGTATTGCCCTTGTAAAGCTTGAGCCGAACGGTTCCTTCGACATGTTCCTGGGACTTGTCGATCAGGGCCTGCAGCATCTCGCGCTCCGGCGCAAACCAGAAACCGTAGTAGATCAGTTCCGCATAGCGCGGCATGAGCTGATCCTTCAGGTGCATGGCCTCGCGGTCCATGGTTATGGATTCGATGGCACGATGGGCAGCCAGCAGGATGGTTCCGCCGGGCGTTTCGTATATGCCGCGTGATTTCATGCCGACGAACCTGTTCTCGACCAGATCGATACGGCCGATGCCGTTGTCCCGGCCAAGGTCGTTCAAAGCGGCGAACAGCGTGGCTGGCGACATCTTCTTGCCGTTCAGTGCTATGGGATCGCCGTTGACGAATTCCAGCTCGATATAGGTCGGCGTGTCGGGTGCCGCTTCGGGATCGATGGTCCGCTGATACACGTAGTCCGGCGCTTCGTCCCACGGGTCTTCCAGAACTTTGCCTTCCGAAGAGGAATGCAGCATGTTGGCGTCGACGGAGAACGGTGCCTCGCCACGTTTGTCCTTGGGAACCGGGATCTGGTACTTCTCGGCGAAGTCGATCAGATCGGTGCGCGATTTGAAGTCCCATTCGCGCCAGGGTGCGATCACCTTGATGGCCGGATCGAGCGCGTAGGAGGCCAGTTCGAAGCGGACCTGGTCGTTGCCCTTGCCGGTCGCGCCATGGGAAATTGCGTCCGCGCCGGTTTCGTGGGCAATCTCGATCAGCCGCTTGGCGATGAGCGGACGGGCGATCGAAGTGCCAAGCAGGTAGACGCCTTCGTAGACGGCATTTGCGCGGAACATCGGGAAGACGAAATCGGAAATGAACTCCTCGCGCAGATCGTCGATGTAGATCTCCTTGATGCCCAGCATCTGCGCCTTGCGCCGCGCCGGTTCCAGCTCCTCGCCCTGGCCCAGATCGGCGGTGAACGTGACCACCTCGCAGCCATAGGTTTCCTGCAGCCATTTCAGAATGATTGAAGTGTCCAGGCCGCCGGAATAGGCCAAAACCACTTTTGAGATGTCGCCGTGCTGCGCCATGGTGTGTTCGTCCCTTGAATTCAGAAGGAAATCTCGTTGCTCGTACGGGGCTTGTATAAGCAGCGCGCGCGCATGGGCAAGGGCCAATTCGCAAGCGGCGCCTGACGTGTTTGTTGCCCGCAATGGAATGACCTATCGTGCGTGCCGCTAAACAGATGCGGAAGGCTTGCCATGTCCGAACGTGCCGATCATTCCAGTCCTGCGCCGCATTGGCTTGCCGCCATGCCGCTGGTTTTCGTCTTTCTATGGTCGACCGGATATATCGGAGCGCGGCTGTCCGCCCCACATGCCGAACCAATGAGTTTCCTCACCGTCCGCTTTATTCTGGCGGCGATATTACTGGGGATTGCCGGGGTTGTCTTCAAGGCGCGCTGGCCCGGCCCGCGTGAGAGCCTTCATGCCATGGTGGCCGGCGCGCTGATCCAGGGTGTGTATCTGGGCGGGATTTTCTGGGCCGTGAGGCGGGGGCTGCCAGCCGGGGTGGCGGCCTTGATTGTCGGTCTGCAACCGCTGATGACCGGTCTGTTGTCCGGTGCCATGCTCGGCGAACGCGTTACCTTGCGCCATTGGAGCGGTCTGATACTCGGGCTTGCCGGGGTGGCACTGGTGGTCTGGCCGAAACTGACATTCTCGGCCGCCGGAATTACGCCGGCGACGGTGGCGGCGGCACTTGTCGCGACATTCTCGATTTCCTTAGGCTCGGTCTACCAGAAGCGGTATGCCGCCAACCTGGACCTCAGAACCGGCAATTGCGTCCAATTCCTCGGAGGCCTTGCGGTGGTGGCCGTGCTGGCCGTGTTCACTGAGACCTTCCATATCGATTGGAATGCGCAAAGCGTGTTTGCCATGGCCTGGCTGGTGGTTGTGCTTTCAGTGGGCGCGGTGACACTGCTTTATCTTCTGATCCGGCATGGCGAGGTTTCCAAGGTAGCCGGGCTTTTTTACCTCGTGCCGCCGGTCACGGCGTTTTTTGGCTGGGTCCTGTTTGGTGAGACGTTGAACACTATTCAGCTTGCCGGTATGGCCGTATGTATGGCCGCCACGGGGCTTGCAGTGCGCCCCACACGGCGTGATGAGCCGAAAACCAGCCGTTGATGGCCAAGACCTGCTGCAACTAACGTGTCATTTTGCAATGCAGCATGGGAGTGTTATAGGTGCGCGAAAGTGCCCCAAACAAGCAGGAAATGGCTTCAAACATGAGCCTAGCAGAGACAATCGACACCGGATCGATCACACTGGACGATCTGGTGGACCTCACAGAAGCGGCCGTCAAGGCTGTCGACCAATTGTATGGCCGCGCCAAGGCCTGTATCGCGGAGCGTGTCTGGGACTACGACGACAACCGCCTGTCGCCGAACCTGATCGAGCGCGAGCAGCATGCCGTCCATGGTCTGGCATGGCTGGCGACCTATGTGGAAACGCTCAGGCAGTTGTCGCGATACGCCCGCAAGGCGGACGCGGAAGGCCGTTTCGGAGAGCTTGAGCAACTGTTGGTACAGGTGGCGTTTGGCGAATATCTGCACCAGATTGCCGGTGGCATTGCCATGAATCAGGGCGAGTTCGTCCGGCCGATGGAGTTGGATCTGCGGCGGGCTGATATTGCCGTGCTATATGATGGCGCGGCGAGCGAGCTCTTACGGTTCGGCAATACGCCGAACACGCGCGCCCGGCTGGTGGAACTCCTGTTGCAGGTGGAAGGGGCCACCACTTTCGGCGATTGCGGTCTGGACGAGACGCTTGAACAGATGCGCACGCAGATGCGTCGGTTCGTTGAAGACAAGGTCGCGCCGAACGCGCACGAGTGGCATCTGAAGAACGAATACGTGCCACTGGAGCTGATCGGCGATCTGGCGGACCTTGGTGTATTCGGTCTCACCCTGCCGGAAGAGTTCGGCGGGCTTGGGCTTGGCAAGGAATCCATGTGCGTCGTCTCGGAGGAGCTGTCGCGCGGCTGGATCGCGGTCGGCTCTATCGGCACGCGTTCGGAAATTGCCGCCGAACTGATCCTCGGCGGTGGTACCGATGAGCAAAAGCAAAGCTGGTTGCCACGTATCGCGTCCGGCGAAATTCTCCCAACCGCGGTATTTACCGAGCCAAATACAGGATCCGATCTGGCATCGCTCGGCACGCGTGCGGTGAAATCCGGCGATCACTATGAGATCACCGGCAACAAGACGTGGATTACACATCCTGTTCGCGCCGATGTCATGACGCTTTTGGCCCGTACCAATCCGGACGAGCCCGGCTACAAGGGACTGTCCATGTTCCTAGCCGAAAAGCCGCGCGGGACGGACGATGAGCCTTTCCCGGCGGAGGGCATGTCAGGCGGTGAGATCGAGGTGCTGGGCTATCGCGGCATGAAGGAATACGAGATCCGTTTCGAGAACTTCAAGGTTTCCGCCGGAAACCTACTCGGCGCGGCGGAAGGCCAGGGCTTCAAGCAGCTCATGCAGACCTTTGAGTCGGCGCGCATCCAGACTGCGGCCCGGGCCATCGGTGTGGCTCAGTCGGCATTGGATGTGGGGCTGAGCTATGCCCGGGAGCGTGAACAGTTTGGCAAACCGATCGTCACGTTTGCGAGGATTTCCGACAAACTCGCCATCATGGCGGCGGAGATCATGGCGGCGCGGCAGCTTACCTACTATTCGGCACGTGAGAAGGATGCCGGCCGGCGCTGCGACCTCGAAGCGGGCATGGCAAAGCTTTTGGGCGCGCGGGTCGCCTGGTCTGCGGCGGACAATGCCCTGCAGATCCATGGCGGCAACGGATTTGCGCTGGAATATCAAATCTCGCGCATTCTGGCCGATGCGCGGATCCTTAACATCTTCGAGGGTGCGGCAGAAATCCAGGCCCAGGTGATCGCCCGCAGGCTTCTGGAAGGTCAGAACTAGGGCGTTCTAAGCGGCGCTTGCCGTTTCCTGCCTCTTGGCGATCTGGCGTTTCAGGCGCTGGGCCTTCAAGGACAGGTCCTCATCACGCGATTGCAGGAGAAAGCTGTCCAGGCCGCCGCGATGCTCGACCGACTTCAGCGCCTTGGCTGATGCTTTGAAGCTGTAGGACTGTCCCATCGCATCGCTCATCAGGTGCACGGCGCACAGGTTCGGAAGGAAGCGGCGGCGGGACTTGTTGTTCGCGTGGCTGACATTGTTTCCAGCCAACACACCTTTACCGGTCAACTCGCAACGGCGGGCCATAATCAAGCTCCAACTGAATCGTATCAGGATCTCCGGCCCGTATGTTTCCTTGAACTAGAGGATGAGAACGGTCCGGACGCGTCTATCACGCGCTTTCAATGAATTCGAGCGGATGCTATATGCGAGACATTGCGGCGCCGTCAAGGGATGGACAGCAAAAGAGATCGCAAAACAGTGAATGGACATGGCGAATTTCGGCCCTATTGGGTATTTATGTGCACTTGAGCAGCGATACGGGCTGGACCAGGGAAGGAAACCGGATGTTTCGTGATCGGATGGCAGCAAAGAAAGCTGCATGTGTTGTGGCGGGCATCTTATGGGCAGGCAGCGCCCAGACCGCCATTGCCGACGAAATGCTGGAGCTGGCGTATGAGATCCACGTCGACGGCTCCAAGCTGGTGGATGCGCAACAGACCATCACGTTGAATGCGGCGACCTACAAGTCAAAGCTGAACATGAAGCTGAACGGCATGTACAACACGATACTCGGTCTGGAAATCGCCATGACCAGCAAGGGCGTGGTGGCGCCGGGCATCGTCAGACCAATGGAATTTTCCATGCTGGCGGAGACGAATTTCCGCGACCGGTCCTATGCGGTGAAGTGGGACGGGGCGGGCCAGACCAAAACGTTCCGGTCAACGGAGTTGCCGGCGAAGAGGGTTGCTGCGATTGACAACAAGTTGCGGCCCGGCCTGGACGACCCGATTACCCTTATGCTGCAGGCAGGCCTGTCATCACCCGACCGGCTGTGCGACGGCAGGCGGCGGGCCTATTCCGGCATTCAGATTTACGAAATCCTGTTTGCCCGGATCGGACCGGACACACTCAACAGCGATAACCGCAGCATCTATCGTGGCCCGGCATTCAAATGCCGGCTGATCTATCTGCCAATTGCCGGACTGCCTCCGGAGAAAATGACCAAGCACCTTAAAAAGCCACCCAAAATGGATGTCTGGTTTGCACCGGTCATGTCGAAGCGGCTTGGGCGCATCCTGCACGTTCCGGTTCTGGCGCATGGCAAAAGGGAAGGCGAGCCGGTGGTGGCCTTCGCCTCGGCAGCCACGCTTGGCGGGCAACCGCTCAATGGACAGTCACTGGCCAAGCGCTAAAGCTCTCAAAGTTCAGGCTGGCGCCGATCCAACAAATCGGTGAATCGCGCTAGATGCGAACGGTCCATCCGGACGTGAGGCGCGCTATCTCAGTACGAGTACCGAACATTGCGC
Organism: Aestuariivirgaceae bacterium; assembly: GCA_028282065.1. Lineage (GTDB taxonomy): Bacteria > Pseudomonadota > Alphaproteobacteria > Rhizobiales > Aestuariivirgaceae > JANQIR01. The sequence continues at coordinate 2,518 of JANQIR010000059.1, read as the reverse complement.
GTGCCGGACGATGCGGGCGGCCGTCGAACCGAGGAAATAGTCCTGCAAGCCCGGACGGTGTGAGCCGACGATGATGTAATCGGCTTTGTTTTCTTCGGCCACGGCGAGAATAGCGGTCGCCGGCTGGCCCATCCGCACGACGACATCTGCCTTGACGCCGGAGTGCTGGGCAAGATCCACCATCTCATCGTGTGCATTCTTCCGGGAGGTTTCCATGATCTCGCTGGGCAGTTCGGCGGCGACGTATGAGGGGATGTCCTCGACCACATTGGTCATGATGATACGGACATCGTCTCCGCCCAGACGCTTGGCCGCGGCGACCATGGCGCTGGCCTTCTCCGGGGCGGCCAAATCGACCGGTACAACAACAGTGGTGCTCATTTGTCCCTCGCTTCGTTGTTCCTTGCTGGTGTGAGACGGGCAAATTCGCCGATCACAATGGCAGGTGCCTTGCGCTGGATCAATGGGCAACGCAGATAGTTGCCGGCGCCTGCCGGCAGCGGGCGACGCCGGCTTGAGGCTTGCTCAGCCCGACTTGATCAGCGTCTTGATGAAGGCCCGGTCCTCCTTGGACCATTGGCTGGGATCCTCGCCATGGGCGTGGGCGGCATGAAGCTCCATGAGTTTCCACAGCTCCTCTTCCGTCTCCGCCGTGGCGTGGAACGGGCAGGCCTCCATTTCCGGGTAATCCCTGCAGGCATACGAGTGGGTTTGTGCCATGTCTTCCTCCTTCAGCACTTTGGATGAAAGTGTCTGTTCGATACCGGCCGCTCTGGCGGTGGTTTAGATGTCAGAGCGGATCAGTCCGGAAACCGCTGATACTTCCGCAAGCCCTCGTCAAGCGCCACCCAGGGCTGCTTGTGGTCCAGAAAGACGTTGGTGGTCGGCTTGACGAACGAGGGGTCATCGAGCGTCGCGGAAACGACCGCAACATCGGTCCAGTCATCACCTGCGTAAGTCAGCGAGGTTCCGCAATCCCTGCAATACCCCCAGCGCACGCCGGGCGACGATTTGTAGATCGCCGGCTGCCCCCTGGTGATCTCGAAATTCTCCGGCTTGGCGCCTGTCCATGTGGCATAACCGGTTCCGATGGCACGCTGGCAGGATCGGCAGTGGCAGTTGGCCGAATAGGTCGGTTTGCCGCGAAGGGCATATCTTACGGCTCCGCAAAAGCAGCCACCTTCATGTGTTTCAGTTTCGCTGGCCATTTCCCCTGGTATCTCCCCTGTTGGCTCGCCCCGCAAAGAGATGCCCCTTTCCTTTGTAATATTGTCTAATATCAGCGAAAACCAATCTTCATTGGCCATGTGATGTATCAATGTCAAATATCGTTGATATAGTGGCAAGCGGGCAGATTGAATGCCAGTCATTAAAAATCGAAATTTGTGAGAAATTCTAACATATGTCCTGGTCTGGCCTGCCTCCCCTGAACTCTTTGAAAGCCTTTGCCGCGGTGGCGGAGTTCGGCGGATATTCGCAAGCCGGCGCGGCATTGAACGTCACTCATGCGGCGGTGAGCCAGCAGGTCAAGGCGCTGGAAGACCGGTTGGGCGTGGCGTTGGTGTATCGCGACGGACGTGGATTGGCTCTTACCGGGGAGGGCGAGGCGCTTGCCCGCGATCTGGCTCAGGGTTTTGCCGCCATGCGCCGTGGTGTTGAGGCGCTGACCGGTCTGGACGCCACCAGGCCCGTTCAGGTGACCACGTCGCCGGCATTTGCGGTGATGTGGCTGATGCCGCGCATTGTCGAGTTTCAGCAGGCCTATCCGGAGATTACACTCCTGATCAATCCGACGGCGGAGATCGTGGAGCTGAGGCCCGGTGGCATCGACCTGGCTGTGCGTTACAAGGAAGGCCGGGATTTGCCGGAAGAGGTGGATGCGGTGATGGTTGCGGACATGGTGGTCGTCGGCACGCCGGAGCTGGTCGCGGAACGACGGATCCGCGAACCTGCCGATTTGGTGGACCTGCCGTGGCTGCAGGAGCTTGGCACGAATGAAGTGCCCAAATGGCTGACCCGGCATGGTGTGTCGCTGGCGAAGCCGCTGACGATTTCGCATATGCCGGGCAACCTGATCATGGAGGCGGTCCGGCGCGGGGATGGGCTCAGCTATACCGCGTTGCCGTTTGTCGAAAAGGAAATCCGTGATGGGCGGCTGGTTCAACTGTTCTGCGATTCGGGGATTGGCATCTACTATATCAAGACACGGCCCGGTGTTTTGCGGCCGCCGGTCAAGGCCTTTGTAAAATGGCTGAAACGGCAGGCTGATGGGCCGGGATAGGGCGTCGCGCATCTTCTTAAGTCCCGGTCAGGGCGATCCTTATCGCTCACGCCAGTCCGGCGTAAGCCGGACTGGCGTGAGCCGGACTGGCGTGAGCGATAAGGATCCGCCGCGACAGGGACCTAGGATCTTCCAGTATCCAGTTGGGCGATTGCGCCAAGACGGATAAGCCGGCGCACCTCAACCCAGAAGTCGGCGCCGTCCGGTGCGTTCCAGTGTTCTGCCAGATAAGCGCGC
>JANQIR010000030.1 GCA_028282065.1 Aestuariivirgaceae bacterium | reverse complement strand
TCGACAAGGTCAGGGCCAACAATATCATAGCGGTGTTTAGCGAGAGCACCGTGTCGGCGGATCCCGCCAAACAGGTGGCGAGGGAAACCGGTGCGGCGTATGGTGGCATATTGTATGTAGACTCGCTGACCGGGCCGGACGGGAAGGTGCCGACTTTCATCGATCTGCTCAGGGCGACCTCTGAAACCATCGCCAAGGGATTATCGCAGTAATGGCACAGCCAGCGCAGAACCGTCACGATAACGGCTCCGGCCTGGCGATCGACAACATTACCGTCACCTATCGTAATGGCCTGACGGCACTTTACGACACGAGCTTTGAAATTCCGCGTGGCACGATCACGGCTCTGGTGGGGGTCAACGGCAGTGGCAAGTCTACCTTGTTCAAAGCGATTATGGGGTTTGTGCCTCTGGCGCGCGGAACCGTGTCGATCTTTGGTGGCGGTGCGCATGCGGCGCTGAAACAGAACCTGGTCGCCTATGTCCCGCAGAGCGAGGACGTCGACTGGAACTTTCCCGTGCTGGTGGAAGATGTGGTCATGATGGGGCGCTACGGCCACATGAACTTTCTTCGCCGTCCAACTGGCCGGGACAGGGAAATGGTGTCGGCAGCGCTGGAACGCGTCGGCATGAGCGCATACCGCAAGCGTCAGATCGGAGAGTTGTCCGGCGGCCAGAAGAAGCGTGTCTTCCTGGCCCGGGCGCTTGCACAGGAAGGGCAGGTTATCCTGCTGGACGAGCCGTTCACCGGCGTTGACGTCAAGACGGAAGCGGCGATCATCAAACTGCTGAAGGCCTTGCGTGACGAAGGTCGTGTCATGCTGGTGTCGACGCATAATCTTGGCAGCGTGCCGGAGTTTTGTGACCGCGCCATTTTGATCAACCGGACGGTCCTTGCCGCCGGCATCACCAGCGATGTGTTTACAAAAGCAAATCTCGAACTGGCCTTTGGCGGCGTGTTGCGGCACTTCGTACTTGGCGGGGCCGACCTGCACGATGATGAGGACCCGCGCCAGGTCACGGTTCTGACGGACGACGAGCGCCCCTTCGTCATTTACGGCGAGGAAGAGGTGCCGGCCGGCGATGCGCGCAAAACAGACAAAAACAAGGCCGGACCGCAGGAATGATCTCAAGTCTGGCCGAGCCGTTCGCCTATGGCTATATGCTCAACGCCATGTGGGTCAGTTCGCTGGTCGGCGCCGTATGTGCGTTCTTGTCCGCTTACCTGATGCTCAAGGGCTGGTCATTGATCGGCGATGCCCTGTCCCATTCCATCGTACCCGGTGTTGCCGGCGCCTATATGCTGGGCCTGCCGTTCTCGATCGGAGCGTTTTTGTCCGGCGGCCTGGCCGCCTCGGCCATGCTGTTTCTCAACCAACGTACCAAGCTGAAGGAAGATGCCATTATCGGGTTGATCTTCACGTCCTTCTTCGGGCTGGGCCTTTTCATGGTGTCGCTGTCGCCCGCGTCGGTGAACATTCAGACAATCGTTCTGGGTAATATTTTGGCGATTACGCCGGGCGACACGCTGCAACTCGTGCTGATCGCCGGGGTGTCGATGGCGGTCCTCCTGGTTAAATGGAAGGACCTGATGGTGACTTTCTTCGATGAGAACCATGCCCGTTCGATCGGCCTCAACCCGGTATTTCTCAAGGGTCTGTTCTTTACGTTGCTCAGCGCGTGCACGGTTGCGGCGCTGCAGACAGTCGGGGCCTTTCTGGTGATCGCCATGGTGGTGACGCCTGGTGCGACCGCCTATCTTTTGACCGACCGTTTCCCGAAGCTGATTGCTTTAAGTGTGGCGATTGGCGCCGTTTCGAGTTTTGCCGGTGCCTATCTCAGCTACTTTCTCGATGGCGCCACCGGTGGTGTGATCGTCGTGCTGCAGACTGCGGTGTTCCTGCTGGCCTTCTTCTTTGCACCCAAGCACGGAATGATCGCCTCGCGTCGCCGCGTGCGGGAGGCCGTGTCGTGAGCGAGTTTGCTCAGGCAATGGCTTTGCCTTTCGCGCTGCCGTTCATGCAGCAGGCTTTCGTCATTGCGTGTCTGGTCGCCATTCCGGCATCGCTTTTGTCCTGCTATCTCGTCCTAAAGGGTTGGTCGCTCATGGGGGACGCCATCTCGCATGCCGTGCTGCCCGGTATCGTGCTGGCTTATGTGGCGGGCGTTCCGCTGGCGATTGGGGCGTTCGGTGCCGGTATGACCTGCGCGTTGGCGACGGGGTATCTGAAGGAAAACAGCCGCATCAAGGAAGACACCGTCATGGGGGTGGTGTTTTCCGGTATGTTCGGCCTTGGCATTGTCCTGTACACGAAGATCACGACGGATGTTCATCTGGACCACATTCTGTTCGGCAACATGCTCGGCGTATCGTGGTTCGACATTGCGGAAACCGGTGTCATCGCGGTGGCCGTGGTTTCGGTCGTGGCGGTCAAGTGGCGTGACTTTCTGTTGCATTCTTTCGACCCGCAGCAGGCGCAGGCCATCGGTCTGCCTGTCCGGCTGATCCACTATGGATTGCTGTGCATTCTTTCGCTGGCCATTGTTGGCGCCCTAAAGGCAGTCGGGATCATTCTTGCTATTGCGATGCTGGTTGCGCCCGGCGCCATCGCATTCCTGCTGACCTCCCGGTTCGAGACCATGCTTGTGACCTCGCTTGTAATCGCAGTCGTGTGTTCCGTTGCAGGGGTCTATAGCAGTTTCTTCTTGGACAGCGCACCGGCGCCGACAATCGTCTTGCTCATGACGGCGGTGTTCATTGTGGCGTTTTTCGTTGCCCGGCGGCGGGTGCGGCTTAGGTCACGCCCGGAACCGCAAACAACCCGTTTGTCCCATTTGTAAAGGGCTTCGGGTCAATCGTCATCGCCGCTGGCCTGGCTAACCAGATGCGCCAGTCTGCCAACATCTTCGATGTAGATGGTTTTGCCCTGGCGCTTCATAATCCCCTGCCGGGTCAGCCGGCTGAATTCGCGTGAGACAGCTTCGCGATGCGTGCTGATATGATTGGCGATCTCTTCAGCGGTCGGTGCGGGTTGGATGGCGGCCGTCTTACTGCCCGTCTGGTGGGCGCGGGCCAGTCTGAGCAACTCGGCCTGGATACGGTTGCGAACGGCCAAGGTAGAGAACTGGTAAATCCGATCGGTCAACGATCTAATCTGTCCCACAAGGTGCCGGTTCATGGCGTGCGACAGTTGCGGGTGGGTGCCGAGGAGGGTGTGGAAATCGGATGCAGGTATGGACGCAAGCGTCAGCTGACTGACAGCTTCCACACTTGCCGAGCGTGGCCCGCTGTCGATGGCGGCCAACTCTCCGAAGAGGTCTCCCTTGTGGAGTGAGCGGAAAGCGACGGCCTTGCCCGAGACAGAGTAAATCATAACGCGGGCTTCGCCAGATACGACGAAGTAAACATCGTTCGAGGCGTCGTTGTGTTCCACCACAGACTGGCCAGGGTCAAAGCGTGACCAGGTGCATTGCTTTTCAATGCTCTTCAGGACATCTGCCGGCAGGTCGGAAAACAGGCGCACTACGCGTAGAGAATGCACGGCCTGTTGCGGCACGTCTTTAGCCTCCTTCACAACGCATCAAATTCGCCACGAATGGCGACGTTTAGTTTCATCGATTGACTTCGTGCATGAAATTCCGGCCATTATCAATGCCGATGGGGCTTGCGTCCGGCAAAAAGACAGACAAACCTTACCGGTCAAGAATCGGACATCATGTCAAACACTGCCAAGATATTTACCGAAGGAACCCACCGGACGGTTGCACCTGCCGAAACAGTGTCCCGGCTTATGCCTATAGCTGGACAATTCGGCATTACGCGTGTTGCCAATGTCACCGGGCTTGACCGTATCGGCATTCCCGTCGTCATGGTCTGCCGTCCGAACTCGCGTTCGGTTGCGGTTTCCCAGGGCAAGGGTCTGGATCTTGATGCGGCCAAGGCATCCGGTCTCATGGAGGCAATTGAAACGTGGCATGCAGAGCGCATGGAACATTGCCTGAAACTCGCCAGCTACTCGCAGTTGCACGAGCGTCACAAGGTGATTGATGTCGCGCGGCTGCCGCGTATCGAAGGCGGCCTTTATGATGATGACGTTCCGCTTTTGTGGGTGGAGGGTGAAGACCTGCTGAACGGTTCGGCTGTCTGGTTGCCATATGAAATGGTGCACAGCAACTACACGCTCCCTCGGCCTACCGGGCATGGCTGCTTCCCCGCCAGTACCAACGGCCTGGCGTCCGGAAATCACTATCTGGAGGCGGTCAGCCATGCCATTTGCGAGGTGATCGAACGCGATAGCACAACGCTTTGGCATTATCTCAGCACAGATCGGCGAGCTGCGACGCGCCTGGATCGGGACAGCATCGAAGATGATCACAACCGCCAGATCCTCGACATGCTGGATGATGCAGGTCTGCAGACCGTGATCTGGGATACGACGACGGACATTCAGGTGCCGTCGTTTTATTGCCTGTTGCTGGACGATGAGACAGAGAGCGGACACATGGGCGCCGGCGCCGGCTGTCATCCGGCCCGCGAGGTTGCATTATCCAGGGCTCTGACCGAAGCCGTCCAAACCCGGACGACATACATTGCCGGTTCGCGCGATGACCTGTCGCCGGAGGAGTTTTCCAGGCAAGGGCGGCGGGAAAAGTACGATTACGCCCGCCGGATGATGTCCGGAGGTGCCAATGGCAGGCGTATGGATGAGGTGCCTTGCTGTTCGGGCAAGACGCTTGAATACGATTTGGATGAACTGACGGCCAGGCTTGCGCGGGCCGGTGTAAGCGAAATTGCCGCTGTTGATCTCAGCCGTCCGGAAACCGCTGTTCACGTTGTCCGGGTGGTGATCCCGGGTCTGGAAGCGCCGCATGACGAGGACGACTATGTGCCCGGACCGCGGGCGCATGGCGTGCGTACGGGGCAACTATGAAACCCGTCATATTCGCAGGCCCGACACTCAGCCGCGAAGAGGTGCTGTCGCGACTTGATTGCGATTGCCGCGGACCGGCTGCACGCGGCGACGTCTACAAGGCGACACTCGGCCATCCGCCGGCGATCGGCATCATCGACGGATATTTTCAAGGTGCGCTGTCCGTTTGGCACAAGGAGATCCTGTGGGCGATGTCTCAGGGGATCCATGTCTTCGGCAGTTCCAGCATGGGGGCCCTCAGGGCCGCGGAGCTGCATGTGTTCGGCATGCACGGATGTGGTGCCATCTTTGCAGACTACTTGAGCGGCGCGCTGGAGGACGACGATGAGGTGGCTGTGTTGCATGGGCCGTCAGAGCTCGGCTTCATGCCGTTATCGGAGCCGATGGTGAACATCCGCGCCACGCTGCGGCGTGCGGTTGCGCAGGACATTGTCACATCGGCAAGCGCGCAAGTGCTGTGTGAGGCTGCGAAGGCACGGTTCTACCATGACCGGACCTGGCAAAACCTGACGGCAGGTGCGGCCGCTCAAACACTGCCGGAGGGCGAACGGCGACGGTTTGAAGACTGGCTCCAGGATGGACGCGTTGACATCAAGCGCAAAGATGCCGAGGCGATGCTTGCCGAAATGCGAGCGCGCCTGTCGGCGGGTCTTGAGCCAATGGACGTAGACTATTCTTTCGAGTGGACGCATCTTTGGGATGGCGTGACGGCTGAAACAGTTTCGATGTCCAAAGACGGATCGGATGAGAGTGGTCATCCATCTGAGGCCGATGTGCTGGACGAAGTGCGCCTTGATCCCGGTATTTACTCTCAAACCCGCCGGGAAGGCCTGCTTAGAGTGCTTGCAGCTGCGGAGGCGCGCCGTCTCGGCGAGGCCGTGACCGCCCGGGAGCTCAAAGAGGGAATTACCCGATTCCGTATGGATCGCGGCCTGGTGACCCGTCAGCAACTCGATGAATGGCTAAGCTTGAACTTGATGGATATGCCGGCGCTTGAGCGTCTCGTTGAGGTGGACTTGCTCATTGCCGCGTTGGCTCGCAGGGCAGAGCCTGCCATGGCTCAACAACAGCTCGCCGCGCTGCGCCTGCAGAACACCTACCCGGCCTTTCATGAGCGTGCCCTGTCCAAGTCGGTATTCCGTGAACAAACCGATACAGATAATCCGTCTACAGATGATATTGATGTTGTTCCAGTTCAAATAGTCGCGTGGTTTTTTGAGAATTGGCTGCGTCAAGAGATTCCTGATGACATGGATAAATTTGTGATGGACGGCGGTTTCGGAGATGTGGAAGATTTCTATCGAGCCATAATCAGTGAATATTTGTATCAGAAGCGAACTGATCGTGATTCTGGTTAGTATTAGCCACTTTATGGTCTGTACACGGGTGTTATGTTTTGCCAATATACGTTGGATAAAAGGGAAGGGTGGCGATGCGGTGCAGTTCAAGAGTGAGGCGACCGGAGGGGACGCGTTTTCTTCTGTATCCTCAACCGCCGTTCCTTGAAGGATTTGAGCGGCCTGAGGTTGTCACCGTTTCCAAGCCCGCCGGGACGGTCATGGCGGGACCTTCGGACGACCGCATGTATACAGTCTATCCGCAGGACAAGAAGATCACCTACGGGACACGAGTTGGCCCGCGCAGGGAGAAGTTCTCGCCGCCTTGGATTGGCCCGAGTTTTGAACCGGCCGTTCCTGACCATGAAGGTCATTTCGATCATCTGCAACCGGGTACGCCGCAATTTGAAGCGGCTCATTTTTATGGTTCCGCACGGTTCGTGCTGGACATCTGGGAGGGCTATTTCGACCGGCCGATCAATTGGCACTTCGGAGACCAGTATGAGCGTATGGAACTCATCATCATGCCCCGGTTCAACAATGCCACTATGGGGTACGGTTTCATGGAGGTTGGCGGGTATGAGCTCGATTCGGGCGAGTATCAGCCGTTCAGCCTGAATTTCGATGTGATCGGACATGAGGTCGGGCATTCCATCATCTACCCGATCGTCGGCCTGCCTGATCCCGACCTAGTGCATAACGACTATTACGGTTTTCACGAGTCGGCGGCGGATTTGGTTGCGATCATCTCCTCACTGCATTTTGACAGCGTGATCGACCACTTGCTGGCGAACACACGCGGTAATCTTTATGCGCTGAACAAGATCAACAGGGTTGGCGAACTCACGCAGCACGAACAGATCAGGGTGGCGGCGAATGAGCTGACCTTGTGGGATTTCGTGGGCGGCTGGAACGATGAGCATGATCTTGGTCAACCCCTGACCGCGGCCATCTTCGATACGATGATCGATGTCTTTCATGAGCTGCTAAAGGCTCGCGGGCTGATTCCGGAACAGGTCGAGAACCTGTCCGACCGCCTGGAAGGTTCGCCCGAGTATGAGCCGGTCATGCAGGGGATATTTGACGAACTGTATGCATCTTATCCCGGTGATGTTCGCGAAGCGCTGGAAGATGCGCGCGACTACATCGGAACGTATCTCGCCACGACGTTCCAGAAAATCACCCCGCAACTGACCTATGCAGATATCGCGGAGGCGCTCATGGAAGCCGAGCAGGATGTGACGGGCGGTGTGTTCGAGAATGTGTTCGCGTTCAATCTGCACAAGCGGGGGATTGGATATGTGGAAGTCGGTCCGCGCCTGACGCCGCCCGATGAGGATTCGCATGCCTTTTCGGCACGAACAGAACTGCCGGAGTTTCGCTGTCGGCACAAACGCAGGCGCGGCAAATGGCGGTGAACCGCCTATTGAACTGAGCAAGTCGGGAGAGGAAGAACCATGCCGGAAACTCTAATGTCTTCATCAAATATTCTGCTGTACGGCCGTGTCATGACGGACATGAGCGTGTCTCCACAGGCCGCCCCCAATGACGAAGGGAACCATTTTCTCCGGGACGTATATAGCCGGACAGATGAAAACGATAATTGCACTGCAAGGCTGGCGCGGATCTATGGATTTTCCTATGCCGGCACATATTATGCCCTGGATGAGCCGGTTATATTCCTGGTTCATGGTCCAGGCGTTCTGGCCCAGCCGAGGCCACCTGGTGATGCGGCACGGCAGTCCGTATCGCCAACCGATCCGGATCTCAGCGGTGTCGATGCACAAGATTTCACGCACTCAGACACAATCATGGTCTGGACCTATGACAAGAACGACTTCTCGATCAGGCTGGATGTGTCGACCGGATGGCTGGAAGACATTCTGCTCGGCGCTGAACTTGGCGGAGATATGGACTTCCCGGCCTTTGGCGGCGGAAAGGTCGGTGGTGGCAAAGTTGGCGGCGGAAAAGTCGGCGGCGGCAAGGTTGGCGGTGGCAAAGTTGGCGGCGGAAAAGTCGGCGGCGGCAAGGTTGGCGGCGGCAAGGTTGGTGGTGGATAGTTCCAACGTGAGGCTGCCGTTCACCAGCGCACACGCTAAACTTCATTGTTGCGTCAGTTGTCTATCGCCGTCTGATCTGAGCGGCCATGTGACCTGAAACTTTTGTTTGCTCCTGTTTGGTTTACGATCAAACTCAAGTATAACATGCTCTAACTTCCTGGTTTACAGGGCCGCTTCGCGGGCTTAATTGGCGTGGCAAACCCGATTTACGATCGTGAATCGGGTATCAGAACAGGCAAATTCAGAGGCATAGTGTTGAGCAGCGGCCGTCAGGATCCTGAGCTCAAGGCCGTCCTAGTGGCGGATGTTGAAGGCTATACGCGCCTTATGTCCGTCAATGAGGGTGAAGCGCATTCGCTCACAGTGAATTGTTTGCACCTGTTCCGCAGCCTGATCGACAATCATCGCGGGAAGTTGATCAAGACGACCGGCGATGGGGTCATGGTCGAATTTCCGTCCGCCACGGCTGCCGTTCAGTACGGCATTGATGTTCAAAAGCGGCTGAAGGAAGAGAATGCCAAGGTTGCCGACGACCGCAGGCCCCACTTCCGGATCGGCGTCCACATGGGTGAGGTCATCCATGAAGGGGGTGACATTTACGGCCATAGTGTCAATGTCGCAGCAAGGATCGAACAGTTTGCCGACCGGGATGGCGTGTGTGTCTCTGATGTCGTTTATGATCTGGTGCGTAACAAGCTTACGATCGGATTTGAATGTATCGGCAGCCAGAGCCTGCGCAATATCGACGAGCCGGTCACGATATATAAAGTCCGCGACGAACTTCCCGCGGCTGTTCTGCCAGCTGCCGTCCGCAAGCAGCCAAGACCGCTTCAATTGCCGGAGCGGCCTTCAATCGTCGTCTTGCCGTTTCAAAACATGCAACCGGGACCGGAGACGGACTTTTTCAGTGACGGGGTGACGGAAGACATCATCACCTGTCTGTCGAAGTTTGAAGAGGTCTTCGTGATCGCCCGGAATTCATCGTTCGTGTACAAGAACCGGCAGGTTTCGACGCATCAAATCGCCCAGGAGCTGGGCGTGCGTTATGTGCTGGAAGGCAGTGTGCGGATCTCCGGGGAACGGTTGCGGGTGACGGCACAGCTTGCTGATGCTTCCAGCGGCCACCAGTTCTGGGCTGAGCGATATGACCGCCGGTTCGAGGATATTTTCGATGTTCAGGACGATGTGACAAAACTCATAGTCTCCACAATTGCCGCGAGGGTAAAAGTCGAAGAAGCGAGTCGGAGGAGCGAAATGGAGACACAGAACCTCAAGGCCTACAGTGATTTGTTGCACGGTCGTGAATTCATGCTGCGGTATACCGAACGCGATAACCTGTCTGCCCGGAACATGTTCCTGTCGTCCCTGGACAATGACCCGGCCTACGCGCCGGCGTGCGCGGCATTGGCGCGCTGCTACAATTACGACTGGCAGTTCTCGTGGGGCAATAATCCCGATAATGCTCTCGATACGGCACTGGAATGGGCCAACAAGGCCGTTTCACTGGACCGTACCAGTGCGCGGGCGCATGCAGAACTGGGATTTAACCTTCTTTTCAAGAAGGAGCTCGGTGCTGCGATCAAGGAATTGAAAGCCGCGCTGGAGCTGAACCCGAACGATGCGGACATCATGGCGGAATTGTCGGATGCCATGACCTTTAACGGCCAGATGGAAGAGGCTGTTGAATTGCTGCAGCAGGCAATCCGTCTCAATCCCTATCATCCGGACTGGTATCTGTGGTACCTGGCTGATGCCTACTATGCACTGATGCAGTACAAGGACGCGATCGACGCGTTGGAGCGTATGACCAACCCATCGATCAGCAGCAGGTTGTTGGCGGCGAGCTATGCGCAGCTCGGGGATCTCAAGAAAGCCCGTGAACATGCCAAGACCGTGTTGCGTCTGCAGCCGGACTTCTCGATCCGCGAATGGGTGGAGAAGCAGCCGGAAATGAACCCGGCTGAAACAGAGCACTTTGCAGAAGGTTTGACCAAGGCCGGTCTGCCAGCTTGACAGCGCGGCGGCATTTCGTTCGCCGCAGCGGTAGCGATCTTTCCGAACAACACATCCAGATCGTCGGACATAAATATGTGTTTGGCGCAACGGTTCCGGTTGCAATCAGCCAAGAAACTCACGGACAAATGCCACCATGCGCAGGTTTGCCTGCATGGCAAGCGGGATGGGAAAGGCGTTGAAGGCATGAATTCCGCCGGGATAAACCGCCAAGTCCGCCCGGTTGCCGGCACTCGACCACCGGGCCGCCATGAACAGACTGTCATCAATCAGCGGATCCAATGTACCAACGGTGAACAAAGTAGGCGGCATATCCGCCAGATCGGCATTGAGCGGCGAGATGTCCGGATGCTGCCGACGTTCGGGTGGAAAATCGCCGGGCGGAACGAAATTGTCGGCGAACCAGTCGAGGATCGGTGTGTTGATGATGAGATTTCTGTCGCCCCAGTTACGCACGCTCGGCGTTTTGTTCATATCATAACCGCCATAGGCCAGGTTGGCTGCCTGAAACCGCGTGGTTCCGAAACTGTTGCGCAAGCGCAGCAATGTTACCGCCGTCAAATGCGCGCCGGCGGACTCGCCGCCGATCAGTAGCCGGTCTGTCTGGAATTCTTCTTTGGCGTTGTCGAGTAACCATCGCGCCGCGGCTTCGCAGTCATCGGGACCTGCGGGGTAGGGATGTTCAGGTGCCAGGCGGTAGTGGACGCTGACCATTGCCAAGCCGGTCGCATCGCAGAACATCACCAGGGCCGGATCCTGCTCATGGGCGGAGCCGAGCATCCAGCCGCCACCGTGGAAATGAAGATAAACGCCGGAAGGTTTGTCCGGCCTGACGATCCTGAGTTCTATATCGCCGCCGGGGCCGTCGATCTTCTTCGTGTAGGCACGTTCATGTTTGGGCATGGCAGGAAGAATGCCTTCGCCGGCCGTCGTGAAATCACGCAGTACCTGAGGTTCGAATTGGTAAATCGGCGGCAGTTGCGCCAGTTGATCTTCCAGGTCCCGGTTGAACCGGGCGGTATCTTCGGAAATGCGGCTTTCATGGAAAACTCCGGGGTCAATGTGCATCTGAAGTATCTTCCTGGTTTGCATCTGAAATTGGCTCAGGAGGGCGCTCGAAAATCTGTAAAACAAGAGGTAGGCCGAACATCAGCATCAGCATGCGGAAGAGCTGATGGCCGGCGACGAACATTGGTTCCAACTGTAGCGCAAATGACAGCATTATCATCACGTCGACACCACCTGGCGCAAAGGCCAATAGTGCCAACACATAGGGAACGCCGGTAAAATGGGCCGCAAGACCCGCTCCTGCTGCGGCCAATCCTAATGCGATCACAAACCCCGTGGTGCCGGCGCTTGCCAGTTCCTTGAGTGCCGTCCAGTCGAAACGGGTGAACCTGCTTCCCGTCAAACATCCCAGGGCTATGAATCCAGGGATCATCAGCCAGTCCGGCAAGATGCCACTGACCACGCCGGTCAGATGCAGGGCGCCGCTGGCGAGCGCGGCGCCGATCATGTACCCGGCCGGCACACCGATCTTGCCGGCGATGACGCCAGCACTGCCGCCAACAAGAATGGTTATCGCGAGATCCCAGGTGCCCGCCGTTTTGGCCGGCCGAACCGCTTCTTCCAGCCCGCCCCCAATGGCTGTTATGGCAGCCGGCAGCAGCGCCACGATGAAGAACAGCCGCATGCTCTGGACAATGGTCACTTTGGAAACATCGGCGCGATAATGTTCCGCCAGTGCCAGGTTCAATGACAGGGCGCCAGGATTGCTCCCGAGGATGGCGGTTATTCGTTGCCATCCGTAGTGTGACTGGTAATGACGTGACACCGCCCAGATAATTGCTACGACCGTTGCTACCAGCAGTGCCATGCTCACCGGCCACCGGGCCATCGTGGCAACCGCCTCAGGTGTGGCGCTGGCTCCGATCTGCAGACCAAGCACTGTGAACACGATGGCGCGGGCCACGTCCGGGACCTCGACGGGCATACCTGACAAAGCTGCCGCGGCAGTGGCTGTCATGGCGCCTGCGAGCCACGGCGCAGGCAAGCCGACCCACCACGCCAATATGCCACCTGCTGTACCGATTGCCAGGCTCAGGGCGAAGCGGCACAGTATCGTTTTCATGTCTCTTGGGCCGCCAGTTTGCCGTCCGGCCGGGCGGCCTTGCAGTTCTTGTGTTGCCATGGCGGTCCGTTGAGGCAGGGGTCGTGGCGCGGGGCTACTATTGCAAAAGTTTGCCGCGCGTTCAAAATCGTTGCAGCTGTTTGGTCCGCCGGGCGCGATGCGGGTGGCATGAATCCTGCTTGAAGGGCCTGCGGATTAAGCTTAACACCAATCGGTTGAGACAGGCACCGCAGGTGAGCGTGATACTGTGATCACATCTTCGACAGGAATCTCCTGATCGTGCATACAGCGCTTGCATAACCTGAGGCTCAATTGCATGGTCATTTTGCGGCACTGGGACTACAAAGACCAGCGAAGTCATTCCTGCTGGCCAGTTGGGAGTTTGTTCATGCGTTTTGTCTGGCTTGCCGCGATCATGGCGGTGTTCTTCTCAGCTTCGCCTGTATTTGCAAAGATTCACATCGAAATGCTTCCGCCTCTCGTTGAAGCTGAGATCAATCTCGCCCATCAGCGTATGGCGGTCTATGTCAATGGCGAGAAGAAGCATCTTTGGAAAATCTCATCTGGCCGCCGCGGCTACTCAACGCCTGTCGGGACCTATCAGCCCTACAGGATGCACACGATGTGGCGGTCCAGAAAATACCACAATGCGCCAATGCCGCACTCGCTGTTCTTCCATGGCGGCTATGCGATCCACGGAACGACGTCGATCTACCGGCTGGGCAGACGGGCATCGCATGGTTGTATTCGTTTGCACCCCGCCAATGCCAGAAAGCTGTTCAAACTGGTCTTGAAACACAAGCGGGTGCGAACTCGCGTGACGATCGTCAACGACCGGTCGTGGCGTTTTGCAGTGACCAAGCCATACCGGGCCAAGCTACTAGACCCGCGACGTCAGCGCGTGAGTATGGTGTTGCCCAGGCCGCGCCCGGTCGACCTTGTCAAACGTCGCGACAGGAGCGAGAACAAGGCTCGGCAGTCCTGGAACCTGAGCAAGGCTGGGCGAAAGGTCGTTGCTGTCAAGGCGAAGACCTATACCGCCCCAACCTTCATCGACCGTCAAAAGCGCAACAGGATGATGACTGTCCAGACCAAACCGGCGGTCCGCCCGGCTACCTATACCGCCCCAGCCTTCATTGACCGGCAAAAGCGCAACAGGATGATGACTGCCCAGACCAAACCGGCGGTCCGCCAGGCTACCTATACCGCCCCGGCCTTCATTGACCGGCAAAAGCGCAACAAGGTGGCAAAGGTCTTTGAGCAGAACCGCCACGACGCGCGTGCACCGAACTTGTTAGCTGAGCGCAACGCTCCGGTTGAACCTCGACTGCGTGGGCGTGAAAAGGCCAAAAAATCGGTGGAAATCTTCGGTGGGATCAACCGGCCGCACAGCTATCGCCTAATGCGGTAGAGCCTTAGCGGCCGTCTTCCTGGATCATCAGCGCCGCCTTTTCGCCGATCATGATTGCCGGTGCGTTGGTGTTGCCTGACACAATCTGCGGCATGATCGAGCAATCGGCGACACGCAGACCTTCGATGCCTTTGACCCTCAACCGGTCATCTACAACGGCGTTGTTGTCATTACCCATTCGGCATGTTCCAGCCGGATGATAGATTGTGGTTGACGTTTGCCGCGCCCATTGAAGCAGATCTGCATCGCTGGCCGCATGCCGGCCGGGCTGGAATTCGTCACTAATCTTGCTTCGCAACGGTTCGTATCCGGCGATTTCCCGGGCCATTCGGATGCCGGCGACAAGTGTTTCCTGATCGGTTGGTGTGGCAAGATAGTTGGGGTGAATTGCTGGCGTATCCATGGGGGAGGATGAGCGCAGCTTGAGCTGACCTGTGCTTTCCGGGCGCAACTGGCACACGGACATCGTAAAGGCTGAGAACGGATGGACGCCTTCGGCCGGGCTGTCGGCACTCCAAGGCTGGACGTGAAACTGGATATCCGGTGTGGCGACTTCCGGTCTGGTTTTCATGAACCCGAAGGCGAGGCTTGCTGCCATGGTCATCGGGCCGGTGCGGTACAGCGCGAATTCCAATGCCATGGCCATTTTCCGCCACAACGAACGGACTTCGTCGTTCATTGTCCTTTCGTTACACTTGAAGATGAGCCGCGCCTGAAGGTGATCCTGCAGGTTCTTGCCGACTTCGGAGATCGCATGGCGCAGGTCAATTCCATGCGTGTGCAGTTCCTGCGGATCGCCGATACCCGACAACATCAGCAGGTGGGGTGAGCCGATGGCACCGGCGGCAAGCACCACCTCGCCACGTGCCTTTATGGTTTCATTCCGGCCATGCCTGTGAATGCGCACTCCTGATGCGCGCGGGCCGTCAAATTCCAGGCCGAGCGCCAGTGCGCCGGTGATGATCTTCAGGTTGGGCCGGCGGCGCGCCGGCTTCAGGAATGCCGTTGCCGATGAGCATCTCCACCCCTTGCGACTGGTCAACTGATAGAAGCCGACACCTTCTTGATGGCCGTCGTTGTAGTCGGCGTTGTGCGGATAGCCGGCAGCCACAGCGGCCTCGACCCAGTCGTTGCAAATGGCCCGCGACAGTCTTGCGTCACTCACGGCAAGGGGGCCACCGCTGCCATGGACGTCATCAGCTCCGCGCTCGTGATCTTCGGACTTGATGAACAATGGCAGGACGTCGTCCCAGCCCCAGCCCTTGTTGCCGAGCTGGCGCCAGTGATCGTAGTCCTGCGGTTGGCCGCGGACATAGAGCAAGCCGTTAATTGCGCTTGATCCGCCGAGCACCTTGCCCCGTGGCCAGTTGATACTGCGTCCCGCCAGTCCTTCGTCCGGTTCGGTCTTCAAACACCAGTCGGTGGCAGGATTGTTCAGGGTGGTAAAGTAACCGACCGGAATATGAATCCATGGGTTCCAGTCGCGTCCGCCGGCTTCGATAAGGGCAACACGATTGGCGGGGTTCTCCGACAGCCGACTTGCGACAGCGCATCCGGCAGAACCCGCGCCGACCACCACATAGTCAAAGTCCATCAGCGCCGGCCTCCCGGACACGGCCCGGTCGTGCCGCGAACCAGCAACGGCGCGTCGAACAGACGCGACTTTATGGGGTGGCCCTCCGCCTGATTGGCAATAAGTACATCCGCAGCGGCGTGACCGATCGCCTCGGAAGGCAGGTCGATGGTTGTAAGGCCGGGATTGAGATGACGGGTTATCGGCAGATTGTCATATCCGGTTATCGAGACCTCGCCCGGGATCGCGATGCCCCGGAGGTTGGCCTCAAACATCACGCCCATTGCCAGAACGTCGTTGCCGCAGATAATTGCGGTGGGCGGCTCGGACAGCGACATCAGGTCTGCGAAGGCATCCCGGCCACACTGGTGTGTGTAGGGCTTTTCCATAAACAGGCCGGGATCCATCGTCAGGTTGTGACGTTGCATGGCGCGTTTCACGCCAGCAAGCCTGGCGGTGGCGCGATCATTGTCTCGGGTAATGCCGGCAACCATAGCCAGGCGGCGATGGCCGAGCGCGAACAGGTGATCGACCACCGTCTCAGCGGCGGCGGCATTGTCGAACCCGACGCAGGGCACCGGCGAGTTTTCGTCGTAACCCCAGATCGTCACATAGGCTGCGTTCGCTCTTTCCAAAGTGACATAGGTCGCGTCCGCATGGTCGAGGCCGACAACCATCATGCCGTCCACCCCACGTTCCAGCAGACGCCGGACCTGTTGGGTCTCATGTGAATGATCGTAGTTCGACACTGTGATCAGCAAGGTATATCCGGCGTCGGACAACCTGCTTTCGAATGCCGCGATGCAGGCAGAGAAAATCGCATTGTTGAGGGTGGGGACGACGGCACCGATGGTGAACGACCGGTTGGATGCCAGAGCCTTTGCGGCACCAGATGGCAGATATCCAAGTTCCTTGACGACCCGGCCGACCCGGTCGCGCAGCTGCGGGCTGACTGTTTCCGGCCGGTTCAGGGCGCGCGATACCGTGGCTGTCGATACGCCTGCGATGCGGGCGATATCTCCCACCGTTGGCTGTGATGCAACGCCTCCGGTTCGCCTGCGCCGGGTGCGTATCGCATGGGCAGATGGATTTTTTTTGACCACCATGGTGTTTTGGTACTTGACGCAGATACCCCTATGGCTCAAGATTTTCATGTAAGCGCTTACATGACAAGGGTCAAAATACAATTTCTGTGAAAAATACGCCTTTGGATGTCACGTAGTATGGATCGTGACTGCGGATTTCCTGCTAGTGCCAGAAAAGGGCAGGCGCGAAAATGCTCCACCGTTTGGTGAGAAAAAAACTGAATTCCAACCGGTAGAGCAAGAATTGCAAAGCGGCACCCAACAAAAAACCAGGGACGTGCCGGCAACGGGAGGAAGATGTTTATGTTTAGTGCCAAGTGGTTTTCGGCCGGGCTGACCGGCCTTGCAGCAGCGGCGGTAATGTCTGCGTCGGTGGCCTATGCGGAGGTTAAAATCCGCATTCAGTCGGTCATCCCGACCAAGGCAGACGAAGTGACAATGCTCAAAGAGTTTGCGAATGACGTTACGGCGCTGACCAACGGTGAGGTCACATTCGAAGTATTGCCTGCCGGCGCGGTTGTTGGCGTGAAGGAGACTTTGGACGCCGTCGATGCGGGGTTGGTGGAAGCGGGCTTTGCCTGGACGCACTATTGGTCCGGCAAGCATCCGGCTGCGATGCTGTTCGGGTCTCCCGTTGCGGGAGCTGGTGTCGGAATCGACAATATCGCGTTCCTGTCCTGGTTCCAGTATGGCGGCGGCCGGGAGCTCTATGACGAGCTCTGGAAGGAAATGGGCGTGAACGTCAAGGGCTTCATGCTTCAACCGGTCGGACCGGAAGCGCTGGGTTGGTTCAAAGAGCCGATCAAGTCCATGGCGGACTTCCGAAAATATCGGTTCCGCACGCCTCCGGGTATCCCGGGCCAGACCTATAAGGATATCGGCGTAGCATCCGTTGCCATGGGCGGTGGCGACATTCTGCCCGCACTTGAGAAGGGTACGATCGATGCGGCTGAGTGGTGCTGTCCGAAGCCGGACAGTGTCTTCGGCTTCCAAAAGGTGCTGAAGCACTACTATCTGCAAGGCCTGCACCAGGTTGTCGTGAACGCCGACATCTACATTAATGGCGATGTCTACAACAAACTGACCGACGGCCAGAAGAAAGCCATCGAGGTTGCCGCCAACGCATCGCTGTCGAAGGCGATGAGCTACCGCATCATCGAGAACGGCAAGGCGCTGGCGGACCTGACCCAGAACCATGGCGTTCAGCTGCATGACACGCCGGCTGACTATTTCCCGGCCTATATGAATGCGGCCAGGGCCAGTCTTGAAAAGAACGCGGAAGCCAATCCGTTCTTCAAGAAGGTCTGGGAATCCCAGAAGGCGTTTGCCAAAGTTGCCGTGCCGTTCTGGGCCGGCGCGCAAGCGTCCAATGCAGCGCTTGGCAAGGCATTTGCCGATTCCTTGAAGTAGGTCTCGGCCAGCTCTCTGGCTGAAAGGCAAAAGGCAGGGGGCGAACGCGCATGTTCGCCCCGCTTTGTTTTTGGACGGCACTTTGATGTGGCAGGTGCATCGGGCGTTGCGGGGACCGGGGGCCGCACGGTGATGCGAATGGGGGGAACCCATGGCGGACAACACCGACGTCAATCCTGACGAACTGGAAGTCGCAGACGAACTTATTGCGGAACGCCGCTCCGGTGCGCCAGGCGAAACGCCTGATGACATGACGCCATGGCAACGTCCCATTGTGGCATTCATCGATGTTCTGAATCTCTGGGCCGGGCGGATCACCTGCCTGCTGCTGATCCCGATCATTGTTTCGATGATCTGGGAGGTGACCTCCCGAAAGGCCTTCGAGTGGTTCGCGGCCTACGATCTGGACAATGTGGCCCGATCCCTCGGGCTTGGTCCGACGCTCTGGGTCTATGAGACGAGCCGCATGCTGGCCGGTGCAATCTTCATGCTTGGAGCGGGCTATGCGCTGATGCGCGGCGTACATATCCGTGCCGATTTCCTGTACCGCAACTGGAACAGGCGCAATCAGGCGAGCGTGGATGCGGCGCTCTATCTGCTGTTCTACTTCCCCGCCATGCTGTTTTTTCTTTGGGTGTCCACTGAGTACACGATCAAGGCATGGGCCACATGGGAACGTGCGATGGACACCACGATGATGGCGCCGCTGGCGCCTGCCCGTACGGCTATGCCGGTCGGCGCACTGCTCCTGCTGCTGCAGGGTGTGGCAGAGTTGTTCCGGTGTTTCTACGACATGGGCAAGGAACGCGAACGCATGTTCCTGAAGTTCCTGCCGTTCTACGTGGTTGGTCTGGCGATCATCTTTGTCAGCGTATTCTTCCCGGACGTCCTGCCCGTCGGGAGCTGGTGGTCGGCGCTCATCGGCGGTACGGGCCTTGGTGATGTGTCGCCGCAGGCCATCGGCGTGTTCATGCTGGCGGTTATGCTGTTCTCGATCTTTGTCGGATTTCCGATCTCCTTCACACTGATCTTCCTGGCGTTTACATTCGGCGCCTGGGGCATTGGCGGGCGTCTGGTTTTCTACCTGCAAACCTTCCAGTTCAACTCGGTAATGCTGGATGACCAGCTCGTCGCGGTCCCCCTGTTTGTGTTCATGGGCATCATGATGGAGCAGGCGGGGCTGATGGAGCGCCTGTTCCGCTCGGTTCAGCTCATGCTGTCGCGCACGCGCGGCGCGCTGTTCATTGCGGTGCTGTTCGTCTCGACGATCTTTGCCGCGGCAACCGGCATCGTCGGTGCGTCGGTGACGATCCTTGGCATCATGGCCGCCAAGACCATGAACCGGTCGGGCTATGACGTGAAACTGGCAGCCGGTACGATCACCGCGGGTGGCACGCTCGGCATTCTCATTCCTCCGTCAATCATGCTGGTGGTTATGGGGCCGGTGCTGGAAGTGCCGGTCACTGACCTGTTCGCCGCGGCGATCATGCCGGGTATCATGCTGGCGCTACTCTACATGCTCTATTCGATCGGCCGGTGCTGGATTAACCCGGCGCTCGGGCCTGCCTTGCCGCCGGAAGAGCAGCCGGAGACATCGCCCTACTACATTCTTGAAGTCATTGTGGTTATGGCTTCGCTTGTGTTCATGCTGTATCTCGCCGGCGTTGGCCTGCGTGGCGGGTTCTCGGGACTGTTCCCGTTGGCCGGCCTGGTCATTCCGCTGGTCTGGATCGCGTTCATGTATTTTGCGTTCAACTGGATCCGCAAGACGAGGCCGGGCGGCTTCTACTTCTCCGACCTGTGGTATGAATTCTTCATGGGCCTCGTTCCGCCGTCGACACTGGTGGCGTTTGCATTGGGCTCCATCCTGTTCGGCTGGGCGACACCGGCAGAAGCTGCCGCCTGCGGTGCGTTTGGTGCCATCCTGTTGACGGTTGCCTACGGGAAATTCTCTAAAGAGCAACTGTATGACGCACTGATCAAGACGCTGGAAATTTCCGTGCTGATCATGTTCCTGGTTGCCGCGTCGAACTTTTTCGGTGCGGTGTTTTCCAGGCTCGGTACACCGACCATGCTGACGGAACTGCTGCTGTCCTGGGACCTGTCGGTCACCATGGTGCTTATCATCGTCATGGCGCTGATCTTCTTGTTGGGCTGGCCGCTGGAGTGGGTTCCGATTGTCCTGATCATCGTGCCGATCCTGATTCCGCTGTTGATCAAACTTGATGTCAATCTTGTCTGGTTCGGTATTCTGGTGGCGGTCAATCTGCAAACGGCTTGGTTATCGCCGCCTGTTGCGTTATCGGCATATTTCCTGAAAGGCGTGGTGCCGGAATGGGATCTGAAGGACATCTATCTCGGCATGATGCAGTTCATGGTGATTCAGGTGATCGGACTGATCTTGATCCTGATCTTCCCGCAGATCGCGCTGTGGCTGCCGGCCTATATGTATGGGAACTAGACCGAGGTGAACGGTGATTATTTGCATTGGCTTTTTGGGCTGGAGGGGCGCACCGCCCTGGTGACCGGTGCGTCGTCGGGACTTGGCCGACATATAGCAGGCGTTCTTGCGCGAGCGGGTGCTCAGGTGGTCGGGCTGGCACGGCGCAGCGAACCTTTGCAGGAACTGATCAACGAGATCAGCCGCAATGGTGGTAAGGCTGAAGCC
>JANQIR010000018.1 GCA_028282065.1 Aestuariivirgaceae bacterium | reverse complement strand
AAGGAAATGGCGGCACAGTTGGCCGGCTGGAAGACGGAAATCATCGGCACCGATATCTCCAAAGATATCTTGTCCAAAGCCGAGGCCGGGGTTTACTCGCAGTTCGAAGTGCAACGGGGTATGCCGATCCAGATGCTGATGAAGTACTTCGAAAAGAAGGATGAATTGTGGGAGATTAAACCCGAAATCAAGCAGATGGTTCAGTACAAATTCTTCAACCTGCTCGATCCCCTGGCCCCTCTCGGCAAGTATGATGTGGTGTTCTGCCGCAACGTGCTGATTTATTTCGACCAGGAGACCAAGAGCAAGGTGCTTGACCAGATCTCTTCCCTGATGCCGCCGGATGGAGTGCTGTTCCTTGGAGGCGCGGAAACGGTCTTGGGTATTTCCGATAAATTTAAACCGATCCAGGGTCAGCGTGGCATTTACGGCCTGACCTGATGTATTTCAGGCGCCCCTTGGGGCGTTCCAAATCTTTAGAATGAATGATTGGGGAAACCGGCTTGTTCAGGCCGTTTTTTTCTCGGCTTCCTCATCCGGGTCGCGCAGCACGTATCCCCGCCCCCAGACAGTCTCGATATAATTCTCACCGCCGGTGGCGTTGCCGAGTTTCTTGCGCAGTTTGCAGATAAAGACGTCGATGATCTTCAACTCGGGCTCATCCATACCGCCATAGAGGTGGTTGAGGAACATTTCCTTGGTCAGCGTCGTGCCCTTGCGCAGCGAGAGCAACTCGAGCATCTGGTATTCCTTGCCGGTGAGGTGAACCCGCTGGCCTCCGACCTCCACCGTTTTGGTGTCAAGATTGACCTGCAGCTCACCGGTTGTGATGATCGATTGCGCATGTCCCTTTGACCGGCGCACAACGGCTTGAATGCGCGCAACCAGCTCATCCTTGTGGAATGGCTTGGTCATGTAGTCGTCGGCGCCAAATCCCAGACCCTTGACCTTGTCTTCAATGCCGGCCAGGCCGGAAAGGATCAGAATCGGCGTGTTGACCTTACTGACGCGCAGTGTCTTGAGCACTTCATATCCGCTCATATCCGGCAGGTTCAGATCAAGAAGAATGATGTCGTAGTCGTACAGTTTGCCCAGATCGACCCCTTCTTCACCCAAGTCAGTCGTATAAACATTAAAGCCTTCGGATTTCAGCATCAGTTCGATGCTTTGTGCCGTGGCTGAATCATCTTCAATGAGAAGAACCCTCATAAGTATTTCCCTTCGGAACCTGCCTTCAAATGGCCGGTCAATCTGGCCTCGCTTCAGACATAACGCCGGCGCGCGAACGAACCCGTGCGGCTAACTCTCATAACTGGTAAGGTTAATGTGGCGTACAGGTGTTAACAGATGGTTTAAATCTCTTAACGGAAACTGTAACGAATACACACGCTTGGATGCTGCGGCCAACCCCATGGTTGAATGATCGCCCCCGATCCCGCCTGACGCAGGCCTGACCGCCACATCCCATGATCTGAAGCTGTTGGCCCGTGACAATCGCACCGAAGTTTACCGAGCTTTAAGCCTGAGCGTTCATCATAATTCCAGACCCGAATCTTCACGGTAGTTGATTCGACCGTTCGTGCAAAGAGTCCGCCAGACCGGTTCTGTCTGAAGCATGCGCGGCGGCGGGAAACCGTTTCAGAGTAATCCGGTTGACTGGCTGACCGGGTATGTGAGTTCAAAAAGGGCAGTTACCATGCGTTCCAAATCCACGCTTATCCGCTTGCACCGGTTCCGTTTTGAGGAAAAGCGGCGGCAGGCTGCAGAAATTTCTGCGATGATCGCCGACTTCCGGCGTAAGCAGGACGATCTGGAGTATCAGATCAAGGTTGAAGAAGAGCGTACCGGTGTGTCCGACCCGGAGCATTTCAACTATTCCATGACGGCAAAGTCCATTCGTGGCAGGCGCGACAATTTGCTCAGGTCAATCGGTGATCTTGAGGTTCAGCTTGCTGCCGCTGAAGAAGCGGTCAGCGAGGAGGAAGCCGAATTGCGCAAGGTAGAGCTTTTGGTCGAAAAAGAAGGCGATCCCGAGCAATCGGTGTCGCTTGGTGATGGTGAACTTCAGACGGACCTGCACGCCTAAACAAGCTCGATCAAACCGGACGCTCCAAGCTCTCGCGCTTTGACACAAGTTTTCACCGGGGTCAGGCCTTGTTGCCTGGCCCTTTGTTTTTCAGTTTGTGATCTTGTGCCGCTTAAGGCGTTCGTAGTAGGGGCGGGCTGCTTCAGCCAGTTCCTGAAGCGGTCCAGGTAATTCGGCGGGCTCAGATGGTGGCTGCTGAAAGCCGGTGGACTGCCAGACCGCGTTGTACCAATGCGGTGCCCAGGCTCCATCGTATGGCTTCGGGCCAGCGCGCCAGGACAGCATGCTTTCATCGAATCCGATGCCCAACCGGTTGCACAGGGCCATCAGGATGCCGCGCGGGTCGGTCAGAATATCGTCCGTGTCGACGACGGCGGGAGCTGTGCCGGAGCTGTCCGCGACCCGATCGAACAGTTCGGCCTGTTCGACAAATCCGATGTCGCGCAGTTCAACCTGTGACCTCTTTCGGGCATAGCTCGCCAGCACGCGTTCTGGTGAGCGAATTAGAAATGCGTTGCTCAGTCCGGCAATCCACGACCTGTCGAAACCGGGCAGCATGTGGTGGGTCATGTGCTTCTGGTAGAAAACCGGTTCTGCGGTGTCCGGCCCGGTCAGGCACCGGTCGACGACATGTGCCCAATCAGGATTTCCTGCAGCGATCACTTCGTCGTTCATCGGGTGTGAAATGCCGGCGTTGGAGAGATAGAAGGCATAGAACGGCTCATCCCAAACGGTGCAATCGGGCCTGCTGGCGAAGGAATACATCATCGCGGTGGAGATGTTGCGCGGGCCTGACCACATTGCAATTCGGGTGATGCGGGCGGTTTGTCCGTTTTCGGTTGTCATAAGTCGTTAAACCGGTGTTGCTTCGCGTTTTGCCAGAGCCATGTAGAGTTGCTGAAGCTTGGCAGTGAGGGGACCAGGGCCCGGCCACTCGGATTCCTGCGACAGCGGATGAGCAACGGTGCGTCCGTCAACCTCGCGCACCGGAACCAGTCCGGCAAAGGTTCCTGTCACGAAGGCTTCGTCGGCGCCATAGACATCATACGGCGAAAACTGACACTCCCGGGCGGGGATGCCGTTTTCCCGGCAGGCCTGAAGTATTGCGCCGCGCGTAATTCCGGGAATGCAATACTGGCCGGTCGACGTCCAGACCTCGCCACGCCGAACAATGAAAAAGTGGGTAGAGTTGCAAGTGGCGACAAAGCCATGCGGGTCGAGCATCAGCGCCTCGTCGGCACCGGCCTTGGCCGCCTGGATGCAGGCGGTGATGCAGTTCAGCTTGGAGTGCGAATTGAGTTTTTGGTCCTGTACGTCTGGATAGCCGCGCCGGACCGATACGGTGTGAAGGCAGATCCCGCGCTCCAGCGTTTCGGGCTTGGGTTCCTTATATTCCGGGATGATCACGACGGTCGCCGGCGAGATTGTGACCCGGGGGTCCTGGTAGGGCGTGGCCTTTATGCCTCGCGTCACCATCAGCCTGATGTGAACACCGTCTTCCATGCCATTGGCTTTCAGGCAATCCCCAAGCCGCTGCGTCAACTCTTGCGGCGCAAGACCAATGTCCAGATCGATCGCCTTGGCCCCTTCGTAGAGCCGTTCCATGTGGCGGTCGAGAAAGGCGATCGCGCTATCGTGCAGCCGTAGCCCCTCCCAGACGCCGTCTCCCAGAATGAAGCCGGAATCGAATACTGATACGACGGCGCGGTCGCGAGGTACCAGATAACCGTTGACGGATATCAGGATGTTCCGGTTGCGCGGATCGTCGACGAATTCATGCGTGCCCTTTGTCATATGCCTTCCTGCCCGGCATGTGATCTTTGCTCCTGGCGTGATCTAAGGCAACCGGTAATCGTCCTGCGGGCAGTTGTCCAGTTGCCGTGCGGGGCCCAGTTGCGGTGAGGGGCCCAGTTGCGGTGAGGGGCTTTGTGTCTTGATTGGCCGAGATGTGTCGATTGACTGACGTATCCACCGGGGCGTGGGCGGCACTGGGCTTGCTCGACGGACCGCCTCTGTCGTGCGGGCGCTTCCGTGTAAAACCTGCCCCATAGTGCCTCCTTCCATTCATGCGAAAAGATTGCACCATCAAAATCTGGGATCAAACACCTAAGCCGTCAGAAGCACTCAAAACAAAGGCATCTAAACTTCAGCGTCTTGTTGTTTATTCAGTCAGCTGTCTATCCCGTGCAGAGTGAAAGACGTCAATTGAGCCTAAAGCTTGACACCGGCGCAAATATGTACACCGGTCGGCAGCAGCGAGCAGCCGCCTCCAATGCCGACATCAATCTCACAGGGCCCGGCTGAGAAATCGACCGGACAGACCTGGGCGCGGACATTGCAAGCATCGGCGACCTCGACCGA
>JANQIR010000007.1 GCA_028282065.1 Aestuariivirgaceae bacterium | reverse complement strand
GCCGCAGGAGCAACATCATGTTCCGCCGTGGCTACTGCCGCAGCAGGCACGGCCGGCTCTTCATGACGTATTTCAGGCTCCGGTTCGCTGGCAATCTGTGGTGCGATCGGCTCAATTTCCGCAACAGCCGGAGCCGCGGGGATTTCCGGTTCAGGCTCAACCACTGGTGCAGGTGGCGGTGCCGCCGGGATCGGTTCGAGCCCACCCGTGTACCCATAGGTCGTCGGCGTAGCATCGTCCACAAACACCTCATCGCCCTCGCCCAACGTCCCGGACAATGCCTCCTCGGCCAGCCCGGTCGCGACCACCGATACGCGCATGGCACCTTCCAGAGCCTCATCGAACGTCGCACCGAGAATGATGTTCGCCTCGGGATCAACTTCCTCGCGAATGCGCGTTGCCGCTTCGTCCACCTCATAGAGCGTCAGGTCCGGCCCGCCCGCAATCGAGATCAGCAGTCCGCGCGCACCGCGCATGGAAACATCATCCAGCAGCGGATTTGAGATTGCCGCTTCGGCTGCTTCGATAGCACGTTTCTCACCGGAAGCTTCGCCGGTGCCCATCATCGCCTTGCCCATCTCGCTCATGATGGCACGAACGTCGGCGAAGTCGAGATTGATCAGGCCGTCCTTGGTCATCAGCTCGGTAATGCTGGCGACGCCGGAGTAGAGAACCTGATCCGCCATGGCAAATGCTGCCGCAAAGGTCGTCTTCTCGTTGGCGACCCTGAACAGGTTCTGGTTCGGAATCACGATCAGCGTGTCGACATGACCGGCGAGTTGGTCGATACCCCGCTCCGCCGTAAGCATGCGTCTTTGACCTTCGAAGTGAAATGGCTTGGTCACGACGCCAACGGTGAGGATCCCCTGCTCCTTGGCCGCTCGCGCTATGACCGGTGCCGCCCCGGTTCCAGTGCCACCGCCCATGCCGGCGGTGATAAACACCATATGCGATCCGGCAAGTTGATCCATGATCTCCGGCAAAGCCTCTTCGGCCGCTCCGGCGCCGACCTGCGGCTGCGATCCGGCGCCCAACCCCTGCGTCAGGGCTGTTCCCATCTGGATTTGCCGTTCGGCGCCGTTCTGAGTCAACGCCTGTGCATCAGTGTTTGCGACAACGAATTCAACGCCTTCCAGGCGAGATTCGATCATGTTGTTTACGGCGTTTCCGCCCGCCCCGCCGACACCGAAGACAGTGATACGAGGTTTCAGCTCAGCCGGATTCGGCACAGTCAGATTAATCGTCATGGTTGGCGTCCAATGATTACCCCACGTTCATCTTTGTTTCCGAGTTGATAACAAAAGGTTAACGCGGTCTTACTTGCCCGGTCTTTTTTGATTCAAATCGGAGCGATTGAACCGGTGACGAGCCCGCAAACACTTGATGCGAAGCGTCCACTTGGCATTTTAACATTATGAATCAGAAGATTTTTTCAGCACTGTCAGCTTGCTGGGTTACGCATCGGCAAAGACGTGCGAAATTCTTAACGGACCACATTGCGAAGCCCCAACGCAAAAGCGGCGGCCCCATCCCCGGAACCGCCGCTCTCGCCGCAATGCGCACCTTTTCAGGTCCGCCGCATCATGTTCGAAAGTGATTTGCCGCGAATGGCGAACCAGCCAGGTCCGCATTCGGCCAACACGTCAGAAGCTCTCCTTAATCCACTTGCCGACACGCATGAAATAGTTGCCGTCGGCAGACATTGCACTGGCTGCGCCTGGAAGCACGGTGCTGCACCGGTCAGGCTTCAACGCGTAGTCGAGCAGCCCGGCTGCGACTGAGAATGAAGGCGCCCGTGCGGCATCCGGCAGGCTGGTGGCGGAATATGGCGTGCCGACACGGATATGGCGGTCCAATATCTGCGAGGCGACCTCACGGACTCCGGTCATCTGGCTTGCACCTCCCGACAGAACGACACGCCGGCCGGCCCGTTTCGCGGCGCCGTGTTGCTCCAGACGGTCCCGGATGAGTTCGAATGTCTCTTCCAGCCGCGGGCGAATGATGCCGGTAAGCATCGAGCGCGGCACCTTGTGCCCGTCATGCTCACCATGTTCACCAAGCAGCGGAACATTGACCAATTCGCGGTCGTCACACACCGCCGGCAGGGCCGATCCGTAAAGCGTCTTGATACGTTCGGCATCGGCGATAGACGTTGTCAGGCCGCGCGCCAGGTCCGACGTCACATGCAGCCCCCCCACTGGGATAACGTCAGCGTAAAGCAGATGCCCTTCGGCGAACACCGCGACAGATGTCGTCGCACCACCCATCTCAATCATGGTGACCCCAAGCGACAGCTCGTCATCCACCAGAACCGAACGACCGGCCGCATAAGGCGCGATGACAAACCCGGCGACGTTGAGGTGGCAGCGTTCAATCGCCAGCGTCAAGTTTCGCATTGCAGCCGGTTCCACGGTCACCGCATTTACGTCGACACTCAGCCGGTCGGCATACATACCCTCCGGTTCGGTGACGCCTTTGGCATCATCCAGATCGAATTGCATCGGCGTGATATGCAGCACCAGCCTGCCGGCCGGGTCGACCCCTCGCACCGCATGGTCGATGGCATGCCGGACATGATGTGCGCCGACAGGAACACCACCGACGCGAATGGACGCCCGGTTCGCCGTACATTGCGGCCGCCCGCCGGAAACATTGACAAAAACCTCGCTGATAGTCTCTCCAGCCATGCGTTCAGCAGCATCGACGGCAAGACGTATCGACCGTTCCGCTTCCTCCAGGTCCACGATAACGCCGCCACGTACACCACGCGAAATCTGATGGCCTACACCACGGATTTTCACCATCTGGGTACGGTCTGCAGACACCGGCCGCTTCAGGGTCTGCGCTTCACCGATAAGACAACACACCTTGGTACTGCCGACATCAAGTGCAGCGATCAGCTTCGACGAACTTGCGGAACGGCCTTGACGCTGCCCGGAATACCGGTTCAACGGTACAACGTTCATGAGTAACTCAAACCCCTACAAACACATTAACGCCTGTCCGGCAGACACCCACCGGACGTTCCCCCGTTCAGCTTTCCCCCAAAAGCCCAATTCTCAGATGGCCCGCAATCCTGAAATCGATCATGCTGATCCCCTTGTCGAACACACGATAAGCCGACTGCAACCTGGCCAATTCCTGTAAAGCCGTTTCGATCCCCTTTTCCGGCAAGGCCACCTTGACATTGTTGTCAAGGTAGAGCGTCCACCTGCGCTGTCCCACCCGCGCTGCGGCCTTCACGCGCGATTTTATCCGAGGCCATGCTTCCAGTTGGTTAACAAGTTTCGCGACCTCCTGTTGCGCACCTTCTCCGGTCACAATCAGGAGGTTCCGAAAATACGCCGGAGAAAGCGAACTCATCGCCGCACCGTCGGCATCGATGACGTAGAACTCACCGTCACGCTGCCAAATCGCGATTGGCTGGCGTTCGGTAATTTCGATCTCCAGCCGGTTCGGATGAACCCGGCGCAGTTTCGCCGATTTGATCCAGTCGATATTTTCCAGCAGTCGCCGGGAGTGACGGGCGTCAAAACCGATGAGCGAACCACCCGGCTCGACGCCCAGCGCGGCAAGCAGTGCTTCGGGTGTGTGCCGCGACAGTCCGGCAATTGTGATATCTTCTGCGGCATACCCGAAATACGAGGCAATTCGGCCGCCAAGCCCGGCAGCGGGACTGCGCGGGTCATCCAAATGACCACCCACCAACAGCCCATAAAACAAGGTTGCCGACAAAAATAACACTGCACCACAACGGCACATCGCCCGCACGGCAAGACTGTCGGCCTGCAGTTGCGCCTTGCCAGGCTGACGCCCTCTATGTGGTCGTGCCGCACGGACCGCCTGCAATGCCTCTTGAAGGCCCGATTGAATTATCTGTCGCTCGATGCATCCTGTATCATCCAGTCGACAAGCTCTTCGAACGAATGACCGGCATGTTGCGCCAACTCAGGAACAAGCGATGTACCTGTCATTCCAGGTTGCGTATTGATCTCCAAGAGAATCAATTCCCCATCGCTACCCGGTGTATCGTCATATCGAAAGTCTGCCCTGGTTACCCCCCTGCAACCCAGCGCCTGATGCGCGCCCAGTGAGTATTGCTGAACCTTGCGGTAAACGTCCTGCGGAATATCCGCCGGCAGGACGTGCTCCGATCCTCCTGGGGCGTATTTTGCCTTGTAGTCGTAAAACCCCACTTGCGGGACGATATCGATCACGCCCAAGGCGACATCCCCCACCACCGCACAGGTCAGTTCGCGGCCGGGAACAAACCGCTCGACCATGACCTTGGGTCCATACAGGTCCCGCTGTTTCAACAGATCCTCAGGCGGCGCGTTACTGCCATTGTCTACGATATGGACACCTACGCTGGAGCCCTCGGCAACCGGTTTAACAACGTAAGGCAGAGGCATGGGATGCGTCGACGCCGCCCGTTCAATCTCCACCACCTTGCCTTCAGCCACCGGAATCCCCATCGCGGCGAACAGTTCCTTGGAACTTTGTTTGTGCATCGCCAGGGCCGAGGCCAGCACGCCGGAATGGGTGTAAGGGATCTGCAGTGTCTCAAGGACACCCTGAACAGTTCCGTCTTCACCCCATTTGCCGTGTAGTGCATTGAACGCAACATCCGGCTGCAAGTCCAACAGCACGGAGGCTAAATTGCGCTGCGCATCAATTGGCGTAACGTTATAGCCAATGTTCTTGAGAGCCATTGAACACGCTTCGCCGGATGACAAAGACACTTCGCGCTCTGCCGACCAGCCGCCCATCAGGACGGCAACACTTGTGTGGTCCGGGTGTCGCTTGGGCGGGGCCGTTTGCACAGAGATGACCTCTTCTTGTTTGATTGCCGCAGTTATCAGGGGGTTGGAATACCGATGCGGCGGATTTCCCACTCAAGTTCCACACCGGACGTCTCCTTCACCCGGGCCCGCACCGTCTCACCGAGCGTCTCGATCTGCGCGGCTGTCGCACCGCCTTCATTGATCAGGAAGTTGCAGTGCTTTTCTGAAACTTTGGCCGGCCCGACCGCATAGCCACGCATTCCTGCCGCATCGACCAGTTGCCATGCTTTCTTGCCGGGCGGGTTCTTGAAAGTCGACCCGCCGGTGCGGCTCTTGACCGGCTGGCTTTCCTCGCGCGCCGCGGTGATCTCATCCATCTGCCGGGCGATTTCTTCGCGCTGCGCCACATGGCCCTGCAACAGCGCCGAAGTGAAGATCAGCTCTTCAGGCGCGCTACAATGGCGGTAGGAATATCCCAGGTCGGAATTCGACAGCACCGATACACTCCCTGAACGGTTCACCGCACGCGCCTCGATCAGCACATCCTTGGTTTCACGTTCATAAGCGCCACCATTCATTCGCAGCGCGCCGCCGATCGTGCCCGGTATACCTCTCAGAAAGGTTAATCCTCCGATACCATTTTGCAGCGCAAACCGCGCAAGTACCACATCGGGCACGGCCGTGCCGGCACGAATCCGGCAGTCATCCGCCAGTTCCATGGAATTGAACCCGCGCCCCAGCCTGATGACGACGCCGGGCACTCCCCCGTCGCGCACGAGCAGGTTCGATCCGACCCCGACGACCGTGACAGGGATATCCGGCGCAGTATCCGCCAGAAATGCCGCCAGATCCGCTTCATCGGCCGGCGCAAACAACACCTCTGCCGGTCCACCGACGCGAAACCACGTAATTTCGGCAAGTGGCCGATCCGGCTCCAGCCGACCGCGCACCTCAGGCAACCGGCCGATCAGGGCCTGCCCATCTATCTTGCTCATTTTCCATCACCTGTCAGCGTGAGCTTGCCAAGCTCGGCCGGCAGGGCATTTGCCCATTGACTGATCGTGCCGGCACCGAGGCAAACAACCAGGTCTCCAGAGACAGCGACGCCGCTGACCAGCGGCGCCAGTTCTTCCGGCGTCTCGATCATCAACACGCTGCGATGACCACGCGCCCGCATACCTTCAGCCAACGCATGGTGATCGACACCCTCGATCGGCTGTTCGCCGGCGGGATGAACCGGTGCGACGATGACCGTGTCGGCATCGTTGAAACAGGTACAGAACTCGTCGAACAGACTCTGCAGCCGGGAGTACCGGTGCGGCTGAACGACCGCGACCACACCGCCGCTCGACACCTTGCGGGCCGCATCGAGAACCGCCGTTATTTCAACAGGATGGTGGCCATAGTCATCGAACACCTTCACGCCATGCGCTTCTCCCGTCTGCGTGAAACGTCGCTTCACGCCGCTGAAATTTTTCAGGCCGCTACGGATCGCGTCCTGACTGACACCCAGCTCCAGCGCCACGGCAATGCCCGCTGTGGCATTCAGGAGGTTATGCTGTCCCGGCATCGGCATCGACAGGTTGCGGATTGTCTTTTTGGAATGCTTGCGCCGGTCTATGACCTGAACGGAAAAGCGGCTTTCACCTTCCACGTAGTCTACGTCGACAACCCGCACATCAGCCTGCGGGCTCATCCCATAGGTCACGATCCGCCGGTCCTGTACCTTGCCGATCAGCGCCTGAACCTCGGGATGGTCCACGCACATCACTGCAAGGCCATAGAACGGAATGTTTTCAACGAAGGAAAGATAGGCCTGTTTGGCCGCATCGAACGAACCGTAGTGGTCGAGATGCTCCGGGTCGATATTCGTGACGATGACGATATCGGCCGGCAGCTTGATGAACGTGCCGTCAGACTCATCGGATTCGACAACCATCCAATCGCCCTGCCCCAGCCGCGCGTTGGACCCGTAAGCATTGATGATACCCCCGTTTATCACGGTGGGATCCAGCTTGGCGGACTCCAGCAAGGCGGCCACCATGGACGTCGTCGTGGTCTTTCCATGCGTGCCGCCCACCGCTATGCAGGATTTGAACCGCATGAGTTCCGCCAGCATTTCAGCGCGCCGCACGATAGGCAGGAAACGGAACCGCGCCTCCACAACCTCCGGGTTGTCGTCCTTAACCGCCGAGGACACCACAACGACTTGCGCATCGCCCAGGTTGGCAGCCTTGTGACCCAGGAACACCTCAATGCCGTTTTCGCGCAGCCTGGCGACATTGGCATTCTCCGACAGATCCGAACCTTGCACAGTATATCCCAGCGTCTTCATGACTTCGGCGATGCCACTCATGCCGATGCCACCGATGCCGATAAAGTGTATCGGCCCAATGTCACGTGGAAGTTTCATGTTCCAGGCCCTTTCCTGAGGCAGCCGGCTGGGACCTTTGCCCCGCCAGGGTTTCAACCAGATCAGCCAACCGTGATGCCGCATCGGGCCGGCCGAAACGCTTGGCCGCAACCGCCGCTTCGGCCAATTCGCCCGGGCGATAGCGCAACCGCGTGAAGAACGCCGCAAGATTTTCCGCCGTCATCTCGTTCTGACGAAAGAGCCAGCCGCCGCCTGCGTCCGACAGGCTACGCGCATTGAGCAACTGGTCATTGTCCAGCGCATGCGGCAGCGGCACCAGAAGGGACGGCCGGCCAATCACCGAAAGCTCGGCAATGGTAGACGCCCCTGACCGGCAAAACACCAGATGTGACTGGGCGATGCGTTTCGGCAGATCGGGAAAGAACGGCGCCAGCTGCACCTTCAGGCCAATGGCGTCATACGCGTTTTGAACCTCGTCCAGGTCCTCGGGGCGGCTCGCCCACGAGCTCATGGAGGACGCGGCGGCGGACGGAATCGTCCACCTCGAGGTGCGCTTCTGCCCGGCGCTGCAGGCGTCCGAGCGGCA
>JANQIR010000255.1 GCA_028282065.1 Aestuariivirgaceae bacterium | reverse complement strand
GAGAAAGTAGATTTCCATCGGTCGGTTGCCGTTCGATCCTAATGAACCGGGTCTGATTCAAGCTTGCGTTTGTCCGGATCGCCGCGATAGTCCGCCAGCCCTTCCAGGAAGTAACCGCAGAACTGCACCATCATGCTGACGGCGAAGATCGCCAGGAAGCCCGACATCAGGTATTTCACATACATGCCGAATCCGGACTGCGAGACTTCATAGCTGAGCAGCGGGCTGTTGATGACATTCGATTTGCCCCACATGCCGGTGGCGAGAATGACGACGCAAAGCAATATGCCCAGCACAACAGAGCCAACCATGTTCACGAGCCCTTTGTTGCGGTCCTGAAATCCGGAATAGAGCACGTCGACACGGACATGGCCCTCTTCAATCAATGTGTAGGCACTGGCGAACAGGAACAGCGCGCCGTACCAGAAGCGCACCAGGTCGCCCATAAACGCCTGTTCGTAGGAAAAGATGAACCTGGCGAAGACGATCAGAAGCTCGGCAACCACCACCAGCAGGGCGAGCCAGATGAAGGCCAGCGATCGGGTAAGCGCGGCAATGATCATGGCCACGACGATCAGCGGATAATGGACGAAAGGCCCGCGAAATGCCGAACGGCCCAGTTCCTTGGCCAGGTCCTCGCCAAACACCGTAGGCAGCAGGCCCTCCACGCGCAGGAAGGAGACAGTCATGTCGGCAAGACCAACCAAAAGGACGGCCCAGAACGAAGCACGGATGATATAGGCGGTAACCGCATACAGCGAAAGGCACTCAAGCCGCAGGCTGCGGTTTGTATCGCGCAACACCAGGATAACCGCGCCGGCAAGTGCGGCCAGGTAAATCAGTGCCTGGATCAGGCCTAATGCCGTAGCCCCGCCGTTACCCCTGACAAATTGCAGGAATCCGGGAAAACCGAACCAGAATGTCAGAATGTTGTTGATCAGAAATGCGAAGGTTACGAACGTAACACCCCACGCAAAAATCCGCGCAGCGATAGTTGTACCGGTTGCCTCACCAGCCATGTTTTCCGTCATGGCATTCGCTCATGATTGACCCTCACCCCATGGCCCGGGACATGACGCCCTCAAGCCAGACCGGGGCGGCGTCCAGCGCCGCCCCTTTTTGTTGTCTTGTCGCGTCCGGGAGCGTCAGATGCCCAGGGCACGGTTGCGTTCCAGCAGGAACGGAACGTCCGACAGGTTCATCCAGCTGCCGACTTCGGCACGCGCCTTCACGAAGCTCTCATGGATTTTGCCGGCCAGTTCGGAATGCTGGCGGGTTTCCTCGAACACCTCGTTGGCCGCTTCGCCGAACGCATCGTAGACTTCTTCGCTGAAGCGCTTGACCTGGACGCCATGCTCTTCCTTGAGCCTGCGCAGAAAACCGGCGTTATTGGCGTTGTACTCCGCCATCATGTTGTTGTTCTCTTCCGCGCAAGCCGCCTCAATGACGGTCTGCTCGAACTTGGTCAAGCCGCTGTACCAGGACTTGTTCACGCCGAACGACAACATTGAGGCCGGTTCATGCATGCCCGGATAATAGTAGAACTTGGCAGCTTCGTAGAACTTCAGGAAGTAGTCGTTCCACGGGCCGACCCATTCCGTCGCATCGATTGCACCGGACACGAGGTTTTCGTAGATCTGGCCACCGGGCAGCGACACGGGCGATGCACCGAGCTTGGCCATGACGTCGCCGCCGAGGCCGGGTATACGCATCTTCAAACCCTTGAGGTCATCAGGCGTTTCGATTTCCTTGTTGAACCAGCCGCCCATCTGCACGCCGGTGTTGCCGGCCGAGAAGCACTTCAGGCCAAAGCCGTCAGCGAGTTCATCCCAAAGCTCCTGACCACCCATGAAACGAATCCAGGCATTGATCTCGGCATAGATAAAGCCGAACGGAACGGCCGTGTAGTAGGCCCAGCCTGGATGCTTGCCTTTCCAGTAGTAGTCGGCGGCGTGGTAGGCTTGCGCATTTCCCGATGCGACGGCGTCGAATGAGTCAAAGGCACCGACCCGCTCGCCGGCGGCAAAGTACTGCACCTTGATGGAGCCTTGCGACAATTCCTCAATGCGCGCGGCAAGTCGCTGGGCACCCGTGCCGAGACCTGGAAAATCGCGCGGCCATGTGGCAACCACGACCATGTCCTTAGCTGCCTGCGCGATGGCTGGCGCGGCAAGTGCCGTCGAAGCGGCTGCGGCACCGGTTGCAAGGCCCGCCTTTGTGATAAATGAGCGGCGATCCATAAATTTACTCCCTTTTGCTGACGGGTTGGCCGGAGACCGGCTGTCCGCCGATTCATTTTTTGCTCTGACAGCCTCTGGCACTTTTGAGCCGGTACAGAACGCTTTTGGTTCCCGCTGGCCTTGATTGCGTCGGCACCACAACGAGCCTTGACAAAATCAATGCTGATATACGGTCTCGGTGATCGTTGCGGCGGAGATAGCCATTCGGGGCCTTAGTCTTAACTCCCTAGCGCCGTGTCCCTCCCAATTGGCCAAAGGCATCGCTATCAAATAACACTGTGAAGGGCTAATGTGTATACCCCGTTTGGGTATGCCGGAATTTCATGACACAGGGTGGTTCGTAGGCTGAGCAGGCCGGGCACGGATAACCGCACAGGCTGAAAACACACCTCAGCCCAGGGCAGTTTGGAGGATCGATCGATGCGACCGCTGGTTGGCTTGCCATCCGACACGTTCGAGAAGGACGATCTGCTGTTTCACTCGCTTGGCGACAAATACTGCCGTGCCGTGGCTCAGGTCAGCGATTGTCTGCCGGTCATGATCCCGTCGCTGGACGTAGACCTGGATGTTGACTCGCTGCTGCAACGGATCGACGGCGTGGTGATTACCGGCGCGGTGTCCAACGTGCATCCGCCGCACTACGACGAAGGCCCGACGCCGGACCACGAACCTTACGACCACCAGCGGGACAGCACGACACTCAACCTGATCAAACGGGTTCTGGATTACGAGTTGCCCCTGCTGTGCATCTGCCGCGGATTCCAGGAGTTGAACGTCGTGTTCGGCGGCACGCTGGAAACGGAGATCCAACGCGGCGAAGCGCGGCTTGACCACCGTGCGCCTGAGTCCGAGGACCTGGATGTGCGATACGGCCCAGCCCATCCGCTGCATTTGCGTCGCGGTGGCATTTTGCACGAAATCCTTCAGGCGGACGAAATTATGGTCAACACCGTGCACCGGCAGGGCATCAAACGTCTGGGCGATGGCCTGGAGGTAGAGGGAACAGCTCCCGATGGCACCATAGAAGCGGTGTCCATCGCCGGAGCGAACAGTTTCGCGCTGGGCGTCCAATGGCACCCGGAGTACAAGGCACGCGACAATCCTCATTCGGTCAAACTGTTCCGTGCCTTCGGCGATGCGGTACGCCAGCATGCATCACATAAGAGCCCTCCGCAAAGGACCGGCCGGACCGTCATACATCAGACATGACAACAGCGCCTGCCCCGTCCTGCGCAGCAAGGCAGATACCTCTTTAGCGGTCACTCCAGGACGCCCGGCAGCTCGCTCAGCAGGTTGAGCAGCATTTTCGGCCTGCCGGGGATGTTGTCGTCCTTAAGGCCGAAGCGGTTGATCCGGGCAACCTGGAAACCAAATACCGCCCCTGCCTGCGCATCCCACGTATTGGCAGACACAAAGCAGATTTCCGATGCTGAGGCCACGCCGGCCGCATCGACCGCCATCTGGTAGACCCGGTTGTCCGGCTTGTAGATGCCGATGTCCTCTATCGACAGGACGTGATCGAGGTATTCGGCAAGCCGGGCCGAGGTAACGGCCGCATCCAGCATCTTGGGACTGCCGTTCGACAGAATACCGGTGGTGAATCCGGCAGCTTTCAGGGCGGCGAGCGCTTCGCGGGCATCGTCATAGGCATCCAACGTCAAATAGAGGTTCATCAATTCATCGCGCAGTGCGCAATCATCGATGCCATAGAATGCCAATGCATAGTCAAGGGCCTCACCGGTAACCTGCCAGAATTCCGCATGTTGACCCATCAGCGAACGCAACCAGGTATATTCAAGCTGCTTCTGCCGCCACAGCCTGGACAGATCATCGGCGTGTTCGCCAATTCGTCCGGCGACCGACGCTACCGGGGCATGCACGTTGAACAAGGTGCCATAGGCATCGAACATGCAGGCCTTGATCCCCGAAAGCGTTTGTGCAGTCATTGAACATCTCCCTGTTTGCCTCGCACGTTCCCATAGTAGCGGGTGTATAGTGGAATTCGAGACCGTCAACTCACGAATACGGTAGTGCCATGCCCGACGACGATCATTCACATAACCACGAAGGCTCCGAACTGAGCGAAACCGCCTTGAGAGTGCGCGCGCTCGAGTCGTTGCTGATTGAAAAGGGCTATATCGACCCGGCGGCCCTGGATGAACTGATCGATCTTTATGAAACCAAGGTTGGGCCGCGCAATGGTGCGAGGGTGGTCGCAAAGGCCTGGAGCGATCCGGACTACATGGACTGGCTGGACAAAGACGCAACCGCCGCGATCGCCTCGCTTGGGTTCACGGGGCGGCAGGGCGAACACATGGTGGCTGTCCGCAATACGCCGGAAACCCACAACATGGTCGTATGCACATTGTGCTCGTGCTACCCGTGGACGGTGCTGGGCCTGCCCCCGGTCTGGTACAAGTCGGCACCCTACCGCTCGCGGGCAGTCATCGATCCGCGCGGCGTGTTGGCGGATTTCGGTGTCGAGTTACCGCAAAGCACCCGTGTGCAGGTTTGGGATTCGACGGCCGAGATGCGCTACCTGGTCATCCCGATGCGGCCTGAGGGGTGCGAAGATTGGCCGGAAGACAAGCTGGCGGATCTCGTGACGCGTGACTCCATGATCGGAACAGGACTGGCATTGCCGCCGGCACAGGTGGCGGCATGAACGGTGCACACGATCTTGGCGGCATGATGGGATTCGGCCCCGTTATCGCCGAGACAGATGAGCCGGTCTTTCACACCGAATGGGAACGGCGCGCCTTCGCCGTGACGCTGGCCATGGGCGCGCTTGGCGAATGGAACCTCGACCAGTCGCGGCATGCGCGCGAAACGCTGCCGCCTCCGCAATATCTGACGTCGAGCTATTTTCAAATCTGGCTTGCGGGCCTCGTCAAACTTCTGGAGGAACACGGGCTCGCGACATCGGATGAGCTTGCGTCCGGCACTGTGCGGCAACCCGCCAGACAAACCCGCAAACCACAGCTAAAGGCAGCCGGCGTCGTAAGTGCCATGGCGAAGGGTGGTCCGGTAGACCGTGCCGCTCCGGCTGATGCGTTGTACAAACCAGGCGATAAAATCGTCACCGTCAACATGCACCCCTCCGGGCATACCAGGCTGGCGCGGTATCTGCGTGGGCACAAGGGTGAGATCGCCTCGGTCCACGGCTGCCACGTGTTCCCCGACAGCAATGCCATGGGGTTGGGCGAAGACCCACATTGGCTTTATTCCGTTAAGTTCTCCGCATGCGAACTATGGGGCGGCAGCCACCGGCGCGACGACTATGTGTTTGCCGACCTGTGGGAACCGTATCTCATCGGGCGATAAACACATCTAATTCATTTGGCTGTGAGCGCTCCGGCCTGCATGTGAGGCAGGATATGGATCGCCATTCGACAACATCAGGTTCAATGAGCTCAGATCCAAACAGCGTGGCCCAGGCCCTTGTGAACGTCCGTTCCATTCCGAAAGATCAGGACGGCCCGATTTTCCGCGAGCCATGGGAGGCACAGGCTTTTGCCATGGCAGTGAGCCTGCATCGCTCTGGTGCGTTCTCCTGGACGGAATGGGCAGCAGCATTATCGGAAGAAATTGCCGCGGCCGGCCCGGACGACCCGGCGGAGAACTACTACCTGCATTGGCTGGCAGCGCTTGAAAAAATGACACACACCAAAGGTATCATTGACGAAGCAGAACGTTTTGAGCGCAAATCTGCATGGGAACGCGCAGCACGCGCAACGCCCCACGGCGAGCCGATCGAACTTTCGAACGCATTGACCGGGCGGTGACGCCAAACTCACTGGAGCGACAAGATACTGGAATGACAAAAACAATACAAACAACCAGGGACCTGGGCACTTTCGATGCACCGGTATTGATCTGCGGCGGGGCGTACGGAAACCTGGAAGCCGTCAAGGCGCTGGAGAGCTGGGCCCGTTCACACGGCATTCCTGCCGACCACATCATCCATACCGGTGATCTTGCCGCCTATTGCGCCGACCCGTCGCAAGTGTGCGCATTCATCCAGCAGCATGGATGGCATGCCATCAAGGGCAATGTCGAAGAACAACTCGGTCTCGGCGCGGCCGACTGCGCATGCGGTTTCGACGAAGGCTCGGTATGCGACGTCATGGCGGCCCGGTGGTACGCGCATGCCGATGCCAGCCTGTCGCACGAACAACGGCAATGGATGCACGCCCTGCCGCCGACCCTGTCGTTTACCCTGGCGGACAGGCGGTTTCTTGTCGTCCATGGCGGCGTTGACCAGACCAACCGTTTCATGTTCGAAGGTTGCGAACGCACGGAATTCGACCGACAGTTCGCGCTGGCGGCCAGCGACGCGGTGATTGCCGGTCATACCGGAATTCCCTTTACCAAGCTTGAGGCCGGCAGAGTTTGGCACAATTCCGGAGCGCTTGGCATGCCGGCCAATGACGGAACGCCACGCGTCTGGTTCTCCACAATCTCACCGATGGCAGGGGGCATCAGATTCAGTCATCACACGCTACGCTACGACTACATGCGTGCGGCCTCCAAGATGCGTGCCTGCGACATGCCGGAGGGTTACGCGACAGCCCTGGAAACGGGCCTGTGGCCGGCCCTCGACATCCTACCGCCGCGCGAACGGCAGGCCGCCGGGCACAGCTTACATCTTGCCGACCAGGTCTGGCCTTCCGCCATGCCAGTGGCCCGCGCCAGCTAGAGCATGTTCTCGAAAAGTGTATGCGGTTTTCGGATAAGAACATGCTCAATATCAAAGAGATAGAGCATTTTTAGTGGCTCGGTTTTCACAAAAAATGCTCTAATGCGTCTTTCAGTTAGGTTGAATCAATGCTGTTTGCCGCCCCGGCGGTACTGACCTGTCTCAGCCAAGCTGTGCCAGGGTCGGGAAGGCCTCGATCAGCCAATAGGACAGCGTCTGCATGGCGCCGCTCAAAAACGCGATACCAGTGACAACCAAAAGTCCGCCCATGACCCGCTCGATAGTGGTCAAATGCCGTCGGATGTTCTTTGAGAACAGCAGAAATCCATCCACGCCCATGGCGGCTGCTATGAACGGCAGACCGAGGCCGGCGGAATAAACGGCGAGCAGCCCGGCACCCTTCAGCGCACTTTGCTCCGAACCGGCGATTGCCAAGATGGCGGCCAGGACAGGTCCGATACACGGCGTCCAACCGAGTGCGAAGGCAAGCCCTATAGCGTAGGCCCCGACATATCCGGCAGGACGCGACGCATGATGATAGCGAACTTCCTTGGAAATCGCCGCGAGGCGGAAAACCCCGAGGAAATGCAGGCCCATGACAATGATGATCACGCCTGCAACGCTCGCCAGCACGTTGAACTCATGGCCTGCAACGGAAAAACTCCAGGAAAGCGCGTCACGCAATGCCTCGCCGACCGCCGACGCCGTTGCACCGAGCGCTATGAATACGGTTGAAAATCCGAGCACGAAACAAACGGAAGAGGCAAGGACATGCGCAGTTGAAACCTCACGCTGGTTTCGATGCGCCGTCAGGTCTTCAAGGGAGGTACCGGTGATAAAGCACAAATAGGGCGGCACCAGCGGCAAGACACATGGCGACAGGAAACTGATGATCCCTGCCGCAAAGGCCGCCCAAATCGATACCTCCAATCCCATTCCGTCGCTTTCTGCCCGTCAGCCCTCAATTTGTGCAAATTGACGCCAAGCGACGGTTTTCGCAAGGCGCATCCGGTCACAGCAGGTCACGTGTGCGTCACCGTAATGATGAAAAGGAGTGTTGGCCTAGTTCACCATTTTGCCAGAATTGCGATACATTGTGCGACCGCGAACTACAACGCACAGACTTGAAAGACATAACAGGCTTGCCCATTTGCGATCATTGAGGGAAGGTCTGAAAAATCCGGTCACGGCTGGTTCGTGTTTGCGTTAAACTTCAGTGCTGATGTTGATGCGAAGGATATTGCGCACCATGTCTGAGAAGATCCGTTCAATGGCTGCAGGTGTTGTGTGCCTGTGTCTTGGCGCCACCGCTGCGAACGCCCACCCACACGTTTGGATCGCCAACTGGGCCGATGTCGTTTTCAACGATGAAGGAAAGATCATCGCCCTCAACATTCAATGGAAGTTTGACGAGAACTATTCGGCGATTGCCATCGAAGGTCTGGATACCGATCAGGATGGCTTTTATTCCGCTGCCGAACTGGAACCGCTGGCACGCGAAAACATCAAGGCGCTCGCCGACTACAGCTACTTTACCTACGTTCAGGTCGACGGCAAGAAGGTCGAATACAAACCGGTCACGGAATATGGTCAGATTCATTCCGGCAAGATCCTGAAGATGCACTTCCAGATACCCTTGAAAGAACCGGTCGACCCGAAGACGCAGACATTTGGGTTCAAGGTGTACGATCCCAGCTTCTACATTGCGATCGAGTACCCGGAAGAAAAGCCACTCACGGCGATCGGAGCAATGCCGAAAAACTGTAAGGTGGAACTGAGTGAACTGTCGTCAGATGAAAAGACCGAGGAAACCCGGCAGATGCTTTCCACCAAGGACCAGGACTGGCAGCCTGATCCTGACGAAGAATTCGGCGCAATGTTCGCCCAACCGGCTTTCGTGGTATGTGGCCCGAAGACCGCAATGAAGTGATTCGCCCTTAAGGACGCGTTATGCCTGTATTTTTCCGATGCGCGGCCTTTTGGCTGCTTGTTGTGTTCAGCCTGGTTGCCGCAAAAACTGATTTTGCAGTCGCCCAGAATGCGCACCAAACCACCCAAATCACACAGGAAACATCCAAGATTGCGCCAAGCCAGTTGCTGGTGCGGCCCAAGGCGGCGCCGGATTTTCTCGATGACCCGCTCGGCTGGATCAATGTGAAACAGCGCGAGTTCGTGACCCGCATGCGCACGTCCATGCAGTCCCTGAGCAAAGAGAAGCAGTGGGCGGCCGGCTGGACGCTAATCCTACTGAGCTTTGGCTACGGCATATTTCATGCCGCCGGCCCGGGGCACGGCAAGGCGGTC
The DNA here is from genome assembly GCA_028282065.1 of Aestuariivirgaceae bacterium. Taxonomy (GTDB): domain Bacteria; phylum Pseudomonadota; class Alphaproteobacteria; order Rhizobiales; family Aestuariivirgaceae; genus JANQIR01. The sequence continues at coordinate 21,503 of JANQIR010000255.1, read as the reverse complement.
GTATCGGCCTGGCTGCTGGCCAACGAACAGCAATTGCGCCGGGGTGTGCTTATTGCATTCATGGCGGCAATCGTGCAGGCGATGACGGCGATTGTTCTGGTGAGTGCCGTCTTGCTATTCGTCGCCAAGGTAGGCTCGGTTGCCAAGTCAATGACAAGCTGGTTGGAAGCTGCCAGCTATGGATTGATTTCCTTGCTCGGCATCTACCTGATCTGGCAGGCGGTTTCAGCGGTTTTGGCATCGCGCGCACCGGTTAGCATTGAAAGCCATGGGCATGGCCATCACGGGCACGACCATGCCCACCACCATCACGGGCACGACGACGCCCACCACCATCATGATCATGATCATGACCATCACGGCCATAGTCACGGTGCTGAGTGCGGTTGTGGACACGCACACATGCCCGATGCCAAGTCGTTAGACGGCGATTGGTCGTTGTGGAAAGCCGGATCGATAGCTTTTGCGGTTGGTATCCGGCCGTGTTCAGGTGCTGTCCTGGTGTTGCTGGCCGCCAATGCAATCGGCATTTATTGGGCGGGTATTGTTTCAACAATCGTCATGGCCATTGGCACGGCCATCACGGTGTCGGTGATCGCCATAGCCGCGGTGTCCTCACGCAAGCTTGCCTTTGCCATGGCTGGAGGCGATGCGGTCTGGCTGGACTGGACGGCAACGGGTCTGCGCTTTCTCGCAGGTCTGTTCATCGCCATGGTCGGCGTTGTGCTTTTCTGGAATGCACTTGCCAATCCCCTAGCCTTCAACTGATACGTCCCATGATACGCGGCGCGCTTCATTGTCTCCTGTTTCTCCTAGTCACATGCACGCCTGCATTTGCGCAAGTAACCGAAGGCGACGACGGGCCGCTAAGATTCGGCCGGTTCGAGTATCAGGGCAAGGCACATTACGGCTTTCTGAGCGTCGGCGGTGTGCATGAACTGACCGGCAGCTATCTCAAACCGGGAACGACACGAACCGGACGGGTCTTTCCACTGGACCAGATCCGGTTGCTCGCACCGGTGGTTCCCTCCAAGGTCATCGGCATCGCCCTGAACTACCCGAGCGCTGCAGCACGCAAGCGGACCGAGCCGGCCTTCTTTGCCAAACTGCCCAGTTCGATCATTGGTCCCGAAGACACCATCGTTCCGCCTCCCGGCTCCAGGGATTTACACTACGAGGGTGAAGTCGTGATCGTCATCGGCAAGCGGGCAAAAAATATCCCAGCGGCCAACGCTTCCGAGTATGTGTTCGGCGTAACCGCAGGAAACGATGTCACGGAACTGGGTTTTGGACGTTCACCGCTGGATGTCCTGCGTGCCAAAGGATCGGATACGTTGAGCCCACTCGGTCCATGGGTCGTGCCTGGTCTCAGTCATGACCGGCTCGGCTGGTCGACCAGGGTCAACGGCAAGGTTGTGCAAAGATCCAGCACGCGAAAGATGGTGCACTCGGTGGGCAGGATCGTTGAGGCCGTGACCCGCTACATCACACTGGAACCAGGTGACGTGATCTATACCGGCACGGCCGGGAAGACCCGCGCGCTGAAGGCCGGCGACCTCATCGAGATACAGGTTGAGGGTGTCGGGACTTTGCGCAACAAGGTGGCAAAGTAAGCCTTATTCCTTTTCGGACTTCACCTGACCGGTCAGAGCTTTCAGTGCCGCTTCCATCTTCTCGATGACACCATCGGCGCCAGCCAGCGCATAGGTCTGGTTCAGGCTCCTCGGATTGGTCACGGCAAGCCAGACTTTGCCGTCATCATCGAGCCAGGCCAGCGCCCGCATTGGAAGATCAAAGCCGACCTCCCGGTTGATCTTCATGAGCGGCGTGCCAAGCTTCGGATTGCCGAACAGCAGCAGTTCGGTGGGCGGCAGATGGGTGCCGATCTTCTTTGCGCCTGCGGAATGATCGATACGGGCAAACACCGTAATGCCTTTCGATTCGAGAATAGCGGTGAACTTATCGAGAGTTTCCTTCACGCTATAGCCGCTTTCCACCTTCATCATGCCGGGATCGGCAGCATGTGCCGGCATCAAGGCAAACCAGACTGCAAGGGTTGCAATCGCGAGCTTTCTCATTCCGTCCTCCGTCGTGTGTGTCGTACCGTCTTATAGCGCGGATTGTGTACTTGCTGTGACGTTTGTTGGCCGTGTGCCCATTCTCATTTGTGTGATCGCTGCGAGGTTGCACGCCGCAGGCCGATTCGGCAAACTATTGCCGGGATTCCGCCATCCCGGCGGATATAGTGTGCTGACATGCAAGCAATCGAAAATGCTGCTTATGTCTCGGTCGGAAGAGCGTGCGGTTTCGCAGGTCTTGCCATTTTTCTCATTATCTTCGGATTGAGTTTCGAGCCAGCACTGGCGGCACGTACCGGTGGCGAACTCTGCTTGGCTGTCACGGTAATTTTGTCGACCTACGCGCTGCGGGCGCGTTCCCGGCCCTACAAGAAAACCGAGCTGTGGCTCATTTTGCCCAAGAAAGAACGGCCGCCGGCAGAGATTGCCCAACAACTGATCGGCAACACACTGCGGGAAACCTACTTCTGGTTCGCGCTGCAAAGCGTCCTGCTGGCCATTTTCCTGCTGGTTGCCGCTGTCTTGCTGCAGATCGCAGATGTGCCGGGACTGACCAGGGCTCCACGATAAATCTCTATATATAACAAATGGTTCCGAGCAAATTATGTTCAGAATTGCGATTAATTATACATTGTTCAATTAAGTTATCCGGTAGTTTTCCTTCAAGTTCGGCAGGCGACACCGGCTGGGGTACGATCATTGTCGAGGACATGTCGCGGTACAATCTCGGCGAGAACGACTTCATCATATAAATCCACACGCCCTTGAGGCTCTGGTCAAACCGTCGGGGCCTCAAAGCACCTTGGATGGCGTGTACCTGTGCCGAACTGCAATTGACGCGGCATCTCAAGATGGACACAGTGCCGGCAGAGGTTCCTGCCGGACTATTTCTTTGATGGACACCACCCCTTCCCGCGGCCAGCACGCGCTTGGCCTGTTATACGGCTTCCTCGCCGGGCTCTGTTTGAGCTTCGGCGGCCCGATCGTGCGGCTCATGGAACCAGCCACCGATGGCTGGCAGATGCTGACCTGGCGCAGCTATGCGTTCACAGTCCTAATGCTGGGAATTGCACTTTGGCGGGTCGGATCCGTCAGCGGGCTCGGGAGAAATTTCATGCAGATGGGCTGGATCATGCTGCCGATTGCGCTGGTCGTCGGGATCGGCCAGATCAGCTACCTGCTGGGTCTGGTCAATACGACCGTTGCCAATGTGACATTCGTCATCGGCGCTGCGCCGCTGTTTACAGCCCTTGCCGCATGGGTCCTGCTGGGCGAACAGCTGTCGCTTCGCGGAAGCGTCCTGCTGGTCATGGCGATGGGGGGTGTAACGATCATGGTCGCGGAAGGACTGGCAGGGGGGCGGCTGGCAGGGAATCTGTTTGCCCTTGGCGCAATGGTCACCTATGGCGCCTATGTGATCTTGCTGCGCTATGCGCGCCACATCGACACGTTCGCAGCCTCGGCGCTTGGCGGCGCGATTGCCACGGCGATTGCCGCCTTTATGTGCCAGGGCGATATTGCCATACCCCTGAAGGATGTCGGCCTGTCCACCGCATCGGGGGTCATTCAGGTCGGTGCCGGATTTGCCTTTGCGACAATGGCCTCCCGGCTAATCCCTGCGGCGGAAGTGACCCTGCTGATCCTGATCGAGACGATTCTCGGGCCCTTGTGGGTGTGGGCGCTGGTCGGGGAAGTGCCGTCCCAGCTAACCCTGCTGGGTGGTGTGGTAATCGTCGGCAGCGTGGCCGCCTATGCGCTTAACGCCTTGCTATACGAAAAGCCGCCAGGGCTCACGCGGCAAGATCACCGTTGAAAGCCTGCACATAGAGCGTGTGGGCCGCAGCCTCTTCCAGGGCAATCGGATTGCCGCCCGCGGTCGGATCGACAATCGCCATGCCGGACATGAGGTCGAATTTAGCATCGTCAACACCGATGTCCCTTATGGTGTGGGCAATGCCGAGTTCTTCGCGCAGGCGCAGCACATAATCCATGAAACCTGCAAAGGTCGGCAGATCCAGCCCAAGCCAGGCCGACAACCGCTCGATCTTCGCCTCGATAGCCTCACGGTTGAAGGCCAGCACGTAAGGCATGAACACGGCGTTGGTCAGGCCGTGGTGCGTGTCATAGAGCGCACCGACAGGATGGCTCAGCGAGTGGATGGCACCGAGCCCCTTTTGAAATGCGACAGCCCCCATAGCGGCAGCGGACAACATGTGGCCGCGGGCCTCCAGATCATTGCCATCGGCAAAGGCGCGCGGCAGATACTCCTTCACCAGCCGCATGCCTTCCACGGCGATGCCTTCCGACATCGGGTGGTACGACGGCGCGCAGTAAGCCTCCAGGCAGTGTGCAAACGCATCCATGCCGGTACCGGCCGTGATGTGAGGCGGCAGTCCGGTGGTCAGTTCCGGATCACAAATCACCGTCACCGGCAGCATCTTGGGATGGAAGATCACTTTTTTTGTGTGGGTTTCCTCGTTGGTGATGACGCTCGCCCGGCCGACTTCCGATCCGGTTCCTGCCGTCGTGGGAATGGCAATGACCGGCGCGATGCCTGCCGGATCCGCTCTCGTCCACCAGTCACCGACATCCTCAAAGTCCCACATGGGACGGGTCTGGCCCTGCATGAAGGCGACCGCCTTTCCGGCATCGAGGCCGGAGCCACCACCCATTGCGACGACACCGTCGTGACCGCCTTCGAGATAGGCGGCAACGCCCGCCTCGACGTTCGACGCGGTCGGATTGGGTTTGACATCGCTGAACACACCGGCGGCGATACCGGCACCCTTGAGGACGTCCACGACCTGAGTGCATATGGGCAGTACGGCAACGCCCGGATCTGTGACGACCAGGGGCCGTTTGATGCCTGCGCTTTTGCAGGCGTCCGCAAGTTCTGAAACCCGCCCCGCGCCAAAGCGCACTTCGGTTGGATAAGACCAGTTCGCCGACACTGCAACCATGGCGGCACCTCCTCGATTTTCAATGAATTTGCCCAAGCGGGCAGTTGGCACTTCGAATAAGAAGCTACAATCACTGCCCCGTGGTTCAGTCAACCCCCATCTTCAAATTTGCCGATAGACGCAGTTGCCGCTTTCGCCAGCGGCCTCGGTGAAGTAAGTGGGCTGGAACGGTTTCAAGACGAGAACCCTTAGGGTCAGGACTCATTAGTATCATGCAATTGTGTTTGCAAAGCAGGTCCAAGATGCAACAAACAGCGACGAAGGACAGGCCCCAGCGGGATGAGCAAAAGTGCCCAGCACTTTTGTGCCCGCATCCCGCTATTGGGTTTTCCGGTCGATCAGGTTCATGTCTTTTGGCTGGGTCAACCAAAAGACATCCTGATCTTGAGCCTATTCGAGGAGCGGTTTGGCGGCAGATTGGACCTGCTTTGCAAACCCTGCGGGCGCGGCGGATTTGCCGCCTGAATGCGTTAGAAAAGCTTGAAAATACTCCAGCATTTCCGGCACTTTCCTGCCTGTTCAGCCGGCAAATCCGTCTCGCGCACAATGGATGATATTAATGGGTCCTGACCCTAACATGTTCCGGTGAGTCCATGATTGCGATCGCGAACGCTCCATCACCGCCACGTGCTGTCGCAAGCATCATCTTGTCGATGGGGCTGCTGGCGGTGGGTAATGGCATCCTGTTTGTCTACATTCCGGTCAAACTGGCCGCAGAAGGCTTCGAGCCCTGGGTGGCCGGCGCGATCATCACCGCCATGTCGGCCGGCGGATTTGCCGGATGCCTGCTGACGGGCCCCATGGTGCGGCGCGTCGGGCATGCGCGGGTGTTTATCTGCCTGGCGGCAGCGGTCATACTGGGCGTGCTGGCGATTTCGCTGGGAACGCACCCGGTGATCTGGATCGCCGCGCGGGCACTGTATGGGCTGGCGGCTACCGGACTGTTCATCGTCTCGCAAAGCTGGCTCAACGATGCCTGTGAGAACGAATGGCGCGGTAAGGTCATCGCATTGTTTTACATGGCCTACGTCATTGCGATCGGCTTCGGCTCATTCCTTCTGCGTTACGTGTCGCTTGACGGGCTACAGGCACCGTTGTTTGCAATCTTCTTTGCGACCCTGGCGATCCTGCCGGTCGGACTGACGCGTCTCAGTGCACCACCGCCGCCGCAGGATGTTTCGATTGCGGTTCGCGCGGTGTGGCGGATTTCACCGGTCGGACTGCTTGGTCTGTTGTCGGTTGGCGGGCTGACCATGCTCATCCAGGGTTTCGCACCGATCTATGCGGCGGAGGTCGGCTACACCAAGGACGATATCGCCCTGTTGGTGTTCCTGATGCAATTTGGCATGCTCGGTATACAGTTTCCACTTGGCGCGATTTCCGATCGCATGGATCGCCGGTTTGTGCTGATCGCAGCCAGCGTGCTGGTCATCGTGATGGCTTCAATCGCGACTCGGCTGGATGGCGTGGCGCTGCTCTGGCTTGTCGTGGTGTTTGCGATTTGGGGCGGCGCGACCGAAGCGATCTACTCGGTGGCCAACGCCCATGCCAATGACCGGGCTGATCCGCAGTATTATGTTTCGCTGTCAAGCACACTGCTCGTGGCCTGGTCGGTTTCCGGGCTGGTCATTCCGGGCCTGGCGACGATGCTGACGCCTGTGCTGGGCGTGCAGGCCTTCATGTATTTGGCTATCGTTATCGCAGCACTCTATGGTGGATTTGTCCTTTACCGTGTGACACGGCGTGAGCCGGTGCCCGAGGCAGCGACGGAGCCCTACCAGCAGGTCAGCGCGCAGGCGCCGTTGACATCGGAACTTGCACCACAACCACCTGAGGATGATGAGCAAAAGGACACGCAGTAAGCAGCACGGGGCCAAGTTCAGCGCACCACAACAACGCATCCCCGGTGACCACGAAGGCGCTAGACCACTTTGCGATCATATTGAACCATTCGCTCTGTCAGAATGGTTCAACCTAGCTGCAAAGCGCTCTAATCCCCGACCAGGTGGTTGCCCGGCGCCAGCCGGCAGGCGGTGTTCTTGATGTCAAGCTTTCCTTTAAACCCCAGCAGGCTTTGCCAACTGGATCTGGAACAATCGACCTTGCCGTCCTCTCCCTTGAAGCGGATCGTCGCAAAGACCCGGTCATGTGCCGAGAACCGGTCGATGGTCTTGTCGGCGGCGGTTGACTGCAGCAAGAACACGGCGGAACCTGCCTTACGGCTCCCTTCTGCGACACCGCCAACCCCCTCGATATAGGCCGTGGTGCCGTCCGGTTGCCGGATCTTGGCAAGGAACGGAATCTGGGCAATGACATCCTTGCGGATGTTCTTCTTCATGAAGTCCTGACCGAGATGGGTTGTCAGGGTGTTCTTGATCTTTGAGGAAAAGAACACCGTTTCCTCACCGTTGCCGAAGATCAGCGTTTGGCCATCCACCGCCGAGCGGATGCGCGAAGCATCCCAGAACACAGAGCCAGGCTTCGCCTCGGAAGGCACGACCGTCTGTGTCTGAGGCGCCTTCTTGTCCAGCGCGGCCGTCCTGGTGCTGAAGAAAAAGTCTCCGGTCATCTGGTCGTAATAACTGGGGATCTGACGGTGGTTGTATTTGTCGAACGCAATGCTGGCGACCTCGTCACGGACCTTTATCGCCAGCCGGCGCAATTCCAGGCCCGGCTCGCGCAGGTGCTTCAAAAGCACCTGGGTAAACAGTCCGTTGGTACCGGCACCCTGCGACTGGTCGAGTGCAGTCTGGCGGGCGCCGGCCGCGTACATGACAAAGGTGCCGAAGGGGTTGTCGACCCGGGCGATACCGCGCATCGCCCCAACGCTGCGTGTGCCATAAGCCATTGGATTATCGCGGCAGGCATCCAGGATGACGATGGCCCGGCCTGCCGGAGAACGGGCCGCGTCCGCCAGCAGATCATCCAGCAGCAGAGCTTCGGTGCGCAGCAAAGCATCTTCGCCAACCTTCAGCCTCGGTATATCGACGGGAAGAAGATAGTTGCTGCCGCGCACCTCAACACCATGTCCGGCGAAGTACAACAAGGCGGTTTGCCCGGGTTTGGTTGCCGCAAACCAGGTGGCAATTTCGCGGTTCATCGACCGGCGGTCCAGGTTCTGCTTCAACGTGACAGCAAAGCCCATCTCGCCCAGCATCTTTGCAAGAGCACGTGAATCGTTCAACGGGTTGGTCAGGGCCTGGACATTTTGATAATCGGCATTGCCGATGATCAGGGCAACCCGTTCAGATGACTGTGCAGCCCGCCCAGCCGCCGGGTTCAACACCATTGCCAGGCAAACCATGCACGCCGCCAGCCATCGGCAAAGGCGCGGCCGAACCTGCAATCCTGGCTTGTGCAGCCGGTCTACGCACATCGGCCTATCCGCCCGCGATGAGAATCTCATAAGCCGTATTGAGCGCGCCTTGTATCTCTTCCATCTTCTCCGCGTGCTCTTCCTTACCGTCAGCGTCACTCTCCTTGGCAAGGTCCACGGATGCGGCAAACGCACTGCGGGCCTGATCTATCGCGGACAGCGCGTCTTCCTTTGTCTTGGCGATTGCCAGCTTCTTCGAGGCTTGCACGACCACGTCCGGTGTCCCCGGAACCTTTTCCGGCAGTTTCTTGGCGTTGTGCGTCAGGTCCTTGCCGAACTGCCGCAACATACGCGTCAGGCACTTCTGGCGGCTGACGAACTTCTTGTTATAGCGCTCACAACGGGCCGAACTCTTATTGGCCCGCGTAACAGCCGCAGCGACCGTGCCGGCCGGCGCAACGGCAACCGCTCTTCTAGCGCGTGCCTTCGAGCGGGATCTGGCGCGTGACCTCGACTTTGATCTTGGTTTCGTCGTCTTTCGGCTACGGGTCGGTGTACTTTTGCTGGACGTTCCAGAACCATTGAAAGAGCCGAAGTCGCCCCCTCCTCCGCCGCCACCCCCGCCTCCGCCTCCACCCGTTGCGATGGCAGGCGACGTATAGGTCACCGCGTAACCGGCAAGAATGAGAGAAAGTGCAAGCAGCAATGGTTTCCAGCAATGTTTCATCGCCATGGTTCTCCGCTGAATCGCCAAGTTTCCGTTGCGGAATGATAGGCGCGAGTCGTGCGCTTACTCAAGGTGCAAACGCATCCATTGTGCCGTGACACAACGCCCATGCGCCAAAGTGCATTTCACCTTGAAAACCACCGCGTCCTGTTGACAGAACCCTTGCGGCTCACTATTGTCCGCGCGATTTCATGGGGCGCACATTGGCGCCTCTAATTTATTTGGGCAGTCGGAAAATGAAGATCCGCAATTCATTGAAGTCTCTGGCGAAGCGCGACCGGGAAAACCGGGTGGTGCGCAGGCGCGGCCGTTTGTACGTCATCAACAAAGTCAAACGGAAGTTCAAGGCCCGCCAAGGTTGAGGTTAGGTTCCTAAGACGCTTGCGGCGGTTTCGGGACACCAAGTCGCGCTGTTTTGCCAAATCGCACTGTTTTGATTTTGAAGTGACGCCGCGGCGCGTTAATGTGCCGCGCATGACGATCTATATTCATTCACTGTCAGGACTCGGCTTTCGGTGCGCCGTGGCTGCGCTCGTTTTGACAACCGGTTCCATTGCTGCCTCTGCACAGGGGCAAGGCGGTCCGAACGTCCATTCCAGCCCGCCGGTGCGCAGCATGCTGGACACCAAAGACCCGGCCGAGCTGCTCGACCGATTGTTTGCGCAATTGAACAAGGCGCCTGACAAGGAAACCGCGCAACTGGCCGAACAGGCAATCTGGAATCTGTGGGCCCGCTCCGGCAGTCCGAGTGCCGACGCACTTTTACAGCAGGCAACCAAGGCAATGTCTGCACGCAGCTATCGCATTGCCACCGGCATCCTCGATACGGTGATTGAAATTCAGCCGGACTTTGTCGAGGCCTGGAACAAACGCGCCACCGTCTACTACCTGAACAGACAGTACGAGCAGTCATTGGCTGATATCGAAAAGGTTCTGGAGCTTGAGCCAAGGCATTTCGGCGCACTGTCCGGCCTCGGCCTGATCCGCAAGGAGATGGGCGACAAGACAGGCGCTCTTTCGGCATTTCGCCGCGCCCTGGCGATCCACCCACATCTACCGTCGGCACAGCGTGCTGTTGAAGAACTCGAACCGGAAGTAGAGCAAAAGATCTGAGCGCGGATTGGAAATCCGTAACGGCGGCAACATCTATAGCGCCGGCTACTGAGATGCGTTCTGCCGTCCGCCACTCTGGGAGGTCTTGGCGCCGGACAGGTGAATAGTCCAATCGACTTCCTCACCCGTATCGACTTCAAAGAACCCCTTTCTTTCGTACCCGCGCTGGCCGCATTGTTCCAATCCGCGGATTGTGAAGAGCTTGTCGCGGATACACATCATGCTCTTGCCGCCCCAGGCACCGCCTTTGTCGTAGTCGACCGCATAAATGTAATAATACCGCGCAATCAGCGGACCCTTCAGCAGCGTTTCGCAGTCCTGCGGAACGATATTCCACCAACCCTCGCTCGCCCAGCCCTGCTTGTCCTTGTATCCCAAAGCTACGCCCACCCGGCTGGTGGTGTTGTTGCAGAGCTCCAGATCCGCCAGCGCGGAACCGCTTGAAATCGCCAATAGGGCGCTAGCGGCGATTATTGTACGTATCGTACCTGCCATTCGACCGGATACCCTCCCGAACTGTGCCGAATCATTCATAGCATTCCCTTAAATCTATTTCAGCCGTCAATTGGTTTTCCCTCAAGACTGCCATGCGGCCGCAATGCATCACCGGAATTGTACTATCTACCTGGATAGGGAACAGAAATTGGGCGGCAAAATGACGTGAGCTTTCCAGGGTTACCGCAAGCTGGACAATTCTATCAAAGGTTATCCACCACTCACTGAACGGATTCTTGCCGGTTGATCTGGCAGGTTGGCAAGAGCGCGACTATATTGCGGCCATGCTCAAGGAAATCGAGACAGATATGGCGGGCACCGCTGCCCGGCCCGGCGCCGCTGGGGTTGAAGAGAGCTTCGAGATCCTTGAGGGTGAAACGGGTTCGGGCCTGATATTGCTATGCGATCATGCAACCAACCGGTTGCCGGAAGGATATGGCACGTTGGGGTTACCGCCCAGCGAACTCAAACGTCATATCGGATACGACATCGGGGTGGACGGCGTGACACGTGGCGTCGCCGCCAGGTTAGGCGTGCCTGCCATCCTGTCCAGATTCTCCCGGTTGTTGATCGATCCCAATCGCGGGCTGGACGATCCAACCTTGATCATGCGGCTATCCGACGGAGCCATTGTCCCAGGCAATGCCAACATTGATGAGTGCGAACGCCGCTACCGGATCGATACGTACTACCGGCCTTATCATGACATGATTGGCGCGCTAATCGCCCGGTGTGTTGACTGTGGTGTCGTTCCGGTACTCTTGTCCATCCACAGTTTCACGCCTAGATGGAAGGGTGTTCCGCGGCCCTGGCATGGCGGCATACTCTGGCAGCGTGAAGATCCGCGCTTTGCGGTACCGCTTATCGCGGCGCTGGCCGAAGACAGTTCATTGGTGGTGGGCGATAATGAACCATATAGCGGTGGCCTGGCAGGCGATACGCTGGACCGGCATGGCACAGGGCGCGGGCTGGCAAATGCACTGTTGGAGATCCGCCAGGATCTCATTCAGGACACGGATGGAATCAATTCATGGATCAACCGGTTGTGCGAGGTACTGCCGCCTTTGCTGAACGACAAAGGCCTGTTTGAGTTCCGACCCGGTTTTGACCGCGATGGGAGACAATGATGACCGAAATTGATGATCGCAAGCATATCGAACTTGAAGCCGCAGCATTCCGCGCACTTGTCAATCATCTTCGAGAGCGTACGGACGTACAGAACATCGACCTGATGAATTTGGCCGGATTCTGCCGAAATTGCCTGTCTAACTGGTATCAGCAGGCAGCCGAAGACTCAGGGGTTGAGTTGTCGAAACAGGATGCCCGGGAAATTGTCTATGGCATGCCTTATGACGAGTGGAAGGCCAAGCACCAAACCGAAGCCACCGCGGAGCAGACGCAGGCCTTTGCCAAGTCTCACCCAGATCACTGAACGCCACGTTTCACCTACAGAACAGGAAGTACCGCCGGATGGACACCAAAACCGCATTTGCTCAAGGCCAACTCCGCAGCCTGGTGGAGCGCATTGAAAGACTGGAAGAGGAAAAAAAGGCGATCGCCGCCGATGTCAAGGAAGTCTACGCGGAAGCGAAGGCGAACGGATTCGATACCAAGATCCTGCGCAAGGTCGTGACGTTAAGAAAGAAGGATTCCGCAGAGCGTGAAGAAGAAGAGGCAATGGTCTCGCTTTATCTGCATGCGCTCGGCATGGCGCGTGAAGATGCAGGTGATACGGCCACGACAGCCTCTGCTGCGGAATAGGCATCTACCCGATTTACGAGAAACAGCATCACGCCGACGCGGCAGACTGTGCCGCGCTGGCCATTTGCGACACGTAGCGGCACACCGGCAAACATCACTTGAATGTCAGCGGTTCTTCGTCCCGTTGCAGATCATCCTGAGAGCGGCGCTGTTGGGCAAACCGGACACCGTTTCCTGCGGTTCCGGTCAGACGGCGCTGATTTGAAATTGACATAGAGGACCACAGGTCGCCCTTGGCGCCGGAGTTGACCTCCTGCCTGTCAGCCTTGCCGGAGGTCGCCGACATCTGCCGGGTTACTTGTTCAGACTTGGTGAGATTGACGATCACCTGGGTAAGGTCTGAATTATTCTCGCTGGTGATTTGGATGCCGGTCTGTTCAGCCGCAATAGGGCTCTGACCGGAAGAGAAGCTCCGCGGTGCACCATCGCGCCTTACGGCGGCTTCGATATCGCCAAAGGAACCGGTTACCGTGACGTTGGAATTTCCGTGCTCATCAAATGCCACGGTTTCAGTCAGCGGCTTGATCATAGGCGTGTCGTTGGCGTTGCCAGCCAGCAATGAGGCCTGAAGACTGCCTTTCCTGGATGTGTTCGAGAGCTGTTGCTGAACGGGCTCGGACGTAAGCGCACCGGCCGATGCCACCTGCCCCAGACTTTCGCCGGCAGCAATTGTCGCTCGTGTGCCAAAGTTGCGTTTCGGAACCGGAGCCGATGCCGGCGTAACGGTCAGTTTGGCTGCCGCCAATAGCAAAACTTCCAGCGGACGCGGCCTTGGCCTTGGGACGATGCGGTCAGAACGCGTCGTGCTTGCCACGGTCGTGGCCGGCTTCGTCTCGGCCGGCTTGGCTTGCGCAATGAGCGTGGTCGATGCCGGGCGCCGGAACCGTTGGCCGACCGTACTGCGGTAGCTGCGCATGATACTGGCCATCTTGGCGGCGCCAATGCGCGGCCAATGGCGGACACGGCCGGTGTCGATGTGAATGAAGCCGTGCTTACCGGATCTCGGATAATAGCCGACACCGCCGATCCGGCGCACGAAGGCACTACCGCGCAGACGCGAAATTGGGACATCTGGGAAATACAGATCGATCGCCCGGCCGGCAATATGCTGACTGCGCCGCGCAACTTTACGTCCGATACGCTTGAGCAGCGCGTTGGTCCGTGGAGAGCGATAGCCGGAAATGATGTGCACGGGCTTTTTTGATCCGAGATCAGCGTGCAGTTCCCACATGAGGTCGACGACCTTCGGGTCCATGCGAGTCGATTCGTTCCGGCGCCAGTCGCGAAGGATGTGATTGATCTTTTTCATCGCGTCAGGAATGTATTTGCCGTCTTTCTTGTAGGTGACGGTCACCTCTTCCTTGGTATGCACCATGAACAGAGAGATCGTGCGCGTCTCCGCCAACGCCGTCCCCGACAGGGGCGTTTGAAGCGCAAAGGCTGCTGCTAACGCGGCCAATGCCGCATTTTTGCGGAGAATGCTTTTCACGGTTGCTTTAGACAGAAATGGGCAAGCGGTGGACTCTACACACCAACGCATCACACACACAGATCGGAGATGCAAATCCCCCCGATTCCCCAAATTTTCCCCTCGTGAGTTGACCCTGACTTTTTCTTACAGGACTTACACTACGAAAGGAGTTCTCACAAGATTGCGGCCACCTTTAGGCAGACCTCTATGCAATTAAAAATGCCGGAATATGCTTAATGGCGCATTAACGCTAATCGGGTCGCCTCACCGGCTCGCACCGCAGCCGATAAACGAAAAACGGCTCGGGCCTTGCGCACCCGAGCCGTCATGCGTTTGTTCCCGCTAAGGCGCCTAATTCGACGCGATCGTTCGTGAGTTCAATGCCCGTCCAATCAACTCGTCCCGCTTGTAAATGTCGTCCAGATACCTGATCTTGCCATCATCGCCCGGCCAGGCGGTGAAATAGGTAATGTGGACGGGGATCTTGTTCTCAAGCGTAACGTGATTGTTTTCGCCCCTGCGGATCGTACTGGCGATCTTCGTTTGGTCCCAGCCAAGCACCGCTTCAGCCAGTTCGCGAGGGTTCTGAACACGCACACAACCATGGCTGAACGTTCGAACAGGCCTGGAGAACAGCGGCTTGGTCGGTGTGTCGTGCATATAGATGTGATGCTTGTTCGGGAACAGGAATTTCAGCTCCCCCAGAGCATTTCTGTACCCAGGCGGCTGGCGCGTGGTGAACGGGATCTTGCCGCCATATTGGTACCAGTCCACCGAATAGGACGACACCCGGCGACCGCGCCGGTCGAACAGTTCAAAGCCCTTCTGATCGAGATATCCGGGATTGGCCCGTAACTGCGGCAGCATTTCGTTGTTCAGGATAGACGCCGGAACATTCCAATAGGGGTTGAAGACCACGGTCTCCATCTCGTCGCTGAAAAACGATGTCTGGTGGCGGTACTTGCCGACAATGACCTTGCTCGTCCAGACCTGCCGGCCTTCCTTCATCACCCGCACGCGGAATTCCGGCTGGTTCACAATGATGTGCTTGCGGCCAAACTGCCTCGGCAGCCAGCGCATGCGTTCCATATTGTAGACCAGATGTTTACGGCTACCGCGCTTCTTCTGCTTGTTGAGGACCCGCAGTGTCTGCGGCCCCACAATACCATCGGTCCACAGACCGGAATTGCCTTGAAACGTCTTGATGGCCGCGCTCAGGCCCTCGTCGAAATATAGGTCTCCCTGCGAGTCTTCGGACCGCTCGCCAGTGCCGTTCAGATGACCGAGTTTGATCATGCGGGCGCGCAGCAAAGGGACACGGTCATCAATGCTGCCCACCCGCAGGGACGGCCCGGCGGGAATATAGACTTCGCCGGGTTTTAGCGCCCCGCCATCAAATACAGCGAGAGCTTTCTTCATCGCCTTGTATGCCGGATGAACCGGATGAAGCGATGCGGCATAACCGGCAGGCTCGGCATCTGTGGCAATGCGGTTCAAAGCGGCTGCCAGATTCAATTTCGGCGTTTTAAGATCATGGTAGCGGGTAAGCCGGTTGGGATGGACACGCCCGCTATTGGCATGCGCCGCATAGCGCAAGGCCAGTGCCGTCAATTCGACATCGAACCTGGCCAGCTTTTCGATATCCGATTCCACCGGCTCCAGATCTCCCGCAGTCTCTTGCAGCACGGGCAGGTCATAGTCGTCGGGGTCAAGCCCCTCTTCGCCGGCTTTGCGCATCAAAGCCAGAAGGGCCTGCGACTTCGGGTCGACGCCTTCGTAAATAGATCCCCAGACAGCCTGGAAACCACGCTTCTTGTAGAATGTGACGATAGCCGCGTTCTGTTGCTTTGTGACCTTGACCGCACCATGACCAGCCTTCAACAGGTCGAAAATCGTCTGTGCCAGCGAATCATCGAGTTTGGCGGGCGGCAGCACTGCCTGGGCCGTATCAGGTTTGGTAACCCCCTCGGACCCGAAAACCGGTCCGTCCTGTCCAGGCTGCGGCAGCGTTACATCGCCAAGCCGGTAAAGCCGGTCTGGCTGGTATGTCAGGATCATCTTCTTTCTGGGAAGCCCTGTGAATTCCTCCGGGCTGACCCGATAGTTGAACGAGCCGAACAGTCCGCCGGTGATCGACCACGACGACCCCGGGGACGCCGCGCGCGGGTTCTTCTTGCGGAAGCTTGCGCCTTCTGTCTCGGCGAAGGCCTGGGCCGTTAGGGACAACATGAAACCCGCGGCAACGGGCAATACCCAGCGATGGCGTTTAAACCGCATTTCTAACCCTCCAAATTCGGCGGGAGATTAGTCGATTTCACCGATCACGCGCA
Organism: Aestuariivirgaceae bacterium; assembly: GCA_028282065.1. Lineage (GTDB taxonomy): Bacteria > Pseudomonadota > Alphaproteobacteria > Rhizobiales > Aestuariivirgaceae > JANQIR01. Next base: position 5,252 of record JANQIR010000255.1, on the reverse strand, counting down.
ACACATGCCCGGGCACATTTTCGCGAGGTGTTACATTTTCGCCTCAAGGCCAAGATCACGCATCTTGCGATAGAGCGTAGATCGGCCGATACCTAATTTTCTCGCCACTTCAGACATTTGCCCGCGATAACGGTGCAATGCCAGGCGGATCATATCTGCCTCGACCTCGTCCAGTTTGCGAATATGGCCGCCCTCGCTGACGGCTGAAATACCATAGGCGACGCCGTCGCTGACAGCCTCACCGGCAGATTGCACCTGAACAGGTTCCGCGCCGATCATGGCTGCCTGACCTGCGATCGGAGCCGATGGTTGCGGCTCCTGCGGGGCGGGGGGGACGGAAACCTCGTAACCATCGACAAGTGCTGCGATCTGCGGAAAATCGTTGACGCCTAGCATGTCGTCTTCACACAGGACGATGGCCCGAAATACCGTATTCTCCAACTGGCGGACATTGCCCGGCCACCGGTAGGCCTTGAGCATCTCAAGCGCATGGGGCGAAATGCCGTTGACACGACGGCCCTCCTCCGATGCGAAGCGCACAATGAAATGCTCGACCAGATTGGCAATGTCTTCAAGACGTTCGCGCAGCGGCGGCACCATGACCGGAAATACGTTCAGCCGGTAGTAAAGGTCCTCGCGGAAGTCACCGGCCTTGACCATTTCGATCATGTTACGGTTGGTCGCGGAGATCAGCCGTATATCGATTTTCACCGGTTTCCTGGAACCGACAGGATCGATCTCGCCTTCCTGTATGGCGCGCAGCAGCTTGACTTGCATGTCCAAAGGCAGTTCGGCAACTTCGTCCAGAAACAAAGTGCCGGAGTTTGCTTCCTGAAACTTACCGATATGTTTGCTTGTCGCGCCTGTGAAGGAGCCCTTTTCGTGACCGAACAGGGTACTCTCCACGAGATTTTCCGGAATCGCACCACAGTTGACAGCAACGAAAGGCCGGCCGGCACGTTCGCTTTCGCCTTGTATGGCCCGGGCGATCATCTCCTTGCCGACACCTGATTCGCCTTCAATCAGAATCGGGATGTTCGATTGCGCACCTCTTCGGCCAAGCCGGAGCACATTCGCCATGGCCGGGCTCGAGGCGATCAGATCGTCAAAGGTCATAGTACCGCCAACCTTGTGCTTGAGGCGGCGAACCTCTTCGGTCAGAGCGTTGACCTTCAACATGTTCTGAATGGAGATTTTCAGCCGTTCCGGGTTGACGGGCTTGACGACAAAGTCGTCCGCCCCGGCCCGCATGGCCTTGATGACCGTCTCAATGGAACCTTGAGCGGTTTGCACGATAACCGGAAGCTGACTGCCCAGTCCCGCCAGGCGCTCCAAAACTTCCAGACCGTCCAGTTCCGGCATGATGAGATCAAGGACGATCAGCTCGATGTCCTTGCCCTTGGGACCGGTTAGCACTTCCAGTCCCGCGTGTCCGCTGTCTGCGCTCAATGGATCGCAGCCGAACCGCCGGGTTACTTCTTCCAAAATCCGGCGTTGTGCCGGATCGTCGTCAATGATCAGGATACGTGGGTTCGTTCGCATACGGTTACAGACTCGTCAGTTACACGGGTGGCGACCAGCAAGCCGGGCAAACACAGGAACAAGGCGCCCCACGTTCCTCGTACCATAATTGTCCCCAACCACCAGTTCGCAGCACACAGTGACACCTAACCGTAAAGAGGCACTTAAGATCGGGTCAGATTGGTACATGGCAAATGCCGGTTGCGCCGCGTGGGTGGTCGGGCCATATCTGCCAGCGAACAGTTGCAACACCCGAGCGGCGCTTTCCGCCGGGCACATTTACGAAAGATCGGACGTGACAGCACCATTGATCGAAAAAACCCTGCAATCCGAAACCGCTGGTTCACAGACAGCAGATCTTGGAGACCTGCCGGAATGGAACCTTGCGGATCTGTATCCAGGACCGGATACCGCGGAATTCAGCGCGGACCTTGAGCGCGCACGCCAACAGGCCGACACATTTGCACAGCGCTGGAAAGGCAGGCTTGCATCGCTGGCCGCGCACGATACAGCCGGGCTTGCGGCATCGATCGCACAGTATGAAGACCTCAGTGACCTCATCGGCAGGATCGGTTCGTTTGCATCCTTGCACTACGTGGGCGACACGACCGATCAGGAGCGTGCCAAATTTTATGGAGATACGCAGCAGGCATTGACGGAAATCTCCACCACCTTGCTGTTCTTCGAACTGGAACTGAACCGCATTGATGACGATGCCATGGTCATGGCGATGAAGCATCCGGATCTGGCCTGCTACCGCCCATGGATCGAGGATCTTCGCAAGGAACGGCCATACCAGCTTGAAGATCGCATCGAACAGCTCTTTCACGAAAAATCGCTGACAGGACGCGCGGCCTGGAACCGTCTGTTCGACGAAACCATGGCCGGATTGCGGTTCGATATCGACGGCAAGGAACTGTCCCTGGAACCGGCGCTGAACCTCCTGGTCAACCCCGAAGCCGAACAGCGCCAGGCGGCCGCGGAGGAACTGGCCCGTGTCTTTGACCAGAACATCAGATTATTTACCCTGATCACCAATACCCTCGCCAAGGACAAGGATATTTCCGACCAGTGGCGCAACTTCGAGGATGTGGCCGATTCACGTCATCTGGCAAACCGGGTGGAACGCCCCGTGGTCGAGGCGCTGGTCAGCGCGGTGGTGGAGGCCTATCCGCGCCTTTCACATCGTTACTACGCGATGAAGGCCAAATGGCTTGGCATGGACAGACTTTGCCACTGGGACCGCAACGCACCACTGCCGAACGAAGATACCCGGACCGTGCCTTGGACCAAAGCCAAAACCCGGGTGCTGGAGGCCTATGCCGGGTTTGCTCCTGAGATGGCGGATATTGCCAGCAGGTTTTTCGATGGCAACTGGATTGACGCACCAGTGCGCGAAGGCAAGAGCCCCGGCGCGTTTGCGCATCCCACCGTACCCTCGGCACACCCATACGTTCTGCTGAACTACCAGGGCAAAACGCGTGACGTCATGACCCTGGCTCATGAGTTGGGCCACGGCGTGCACCAGGTTCTGGCCGCAGGGCAAGGCGCATTGATGGCCCCTACCCCATTGACGCTCGCCGAAACGGCCAGCGTATTCGGCGAAATGCTGACCTTCCGTTCCCTGCTTGATGATGAGACCGATCCCAAACGCCGCAAGGCGCTGCTGGCATCGAAAGTCGAGGACATGCTCAATACGGTCGTGCGCCAGATTGCGTTTTACTGTTTCGAGCGCAAGGTACACAGCGAGCGCAAGAAGGGCGAACTGACGTCTGGACAGCTTGGGGAAATCTGGCTGGACGTACAGCGTGAGAGCCTTGGCCCGGCAATCGAATTCAGGCCCGGATACGAAGTGTTCTGGGCCTACATCCCGCATTTCATCCATTCGCCCTTTTACGTCTATGCCTACGCGTTCGGCGACTGCCTGGTGAATTCGCTATACGCCCAGTACCAGCAGGCAGAAGACGGGTTCGCGGCAAAGTACTTCGACATGCTCAAGGCCGGCGGCTCGAAACACCATTCCGAATTACTGAAGCCGTTCGGCCTCGATGCCTCCGATCCCTCATTCTGGCAGATGGGCCTGACCATGATCGAGAACATGATCAGCGAAATCGAAACTCTGGATCAGACCGGGCAATAGATGTGTCTGAAAACAAGGACATCGTCCGGCGATTCTACCACGATATCTGGAACGTGCCGGACACGTCCGTAATCCCGCAGATCCTTCAGCCGGATTTCACGTTCACAGGATCGCTGGGGCCGGTCCTCAAGGGCCACGAACAGTTCGCTGACTATGTTCGCAGCGTCACCGGCCCCCTGACGGGCTATACCTGCGAAATCCTCGATCTTGTCGAGGAAGGCGACAAGGCGGTGGCAAAGATGTTGTTCCACGGACAACATACAGGGGCATTCATGGGGTTTGCGCCGACCGGCAGGCGCGTACAGTGGCACGGCAGCGCCCATTTCACGTTTGCCGGCGGAAAAATTGCAGATTTATGGGTTCTGGGCGATGTCCACGGGCTTAAGCAATTACTGGCCTCACAGACAAATTTTACAGGCTAAATTGCCCCCGGACGCGGACATTCGGGGCAATAATTAGCAAGCAATTCCGAATTTGCATAGGATTTTTTCACAAAAACCAAACACAGTCCGATAACACTGTTGATAAATGCTTCAAGGTCCGGCACTGAGAACAAATGACAAAACCCGCAAATTATATGGTGTTTGTGTCTCATGCCCGGGAAGATATTTGGATTGCCAGGCAAATCTGCGCACGCATCGAAGAAATAGGCGGCAGGGCCTTTCTTGACCGGCGCGATATTGCGGCCGGCGACGACTTCAAAGAAGTGTATCAAGAAAGTCATGCCGGACTGCCGGGAGTTGCTGGCGCTGTTCAGCCCATGGTCGCGGCAACGATGGTGGGTAAAGCACGAAATCGGTCTTGCGGATGCCTATGACAAACGCGTCGTTTGCGTGTTCCAGCAAGTTCGCATTGAGGATTTCGACCCCGATGAAGACGGACGCGGACCGATCGAAGATGTCAATATCATTGATCTGAATAGTCTGGATGACTATTTTGAAGAGTTGAAAGGCCGCATCGGACAAGCTGATGGAAAATAAGCTCTTTCTCTCATATTCACATAAGGATGGCAGGGTCGCTAAGGCATTGCAGACGGCCATGGAAGGACTGGGCATTTCCAGTTTCGATCCGCAGATGATCGCACCGGGCGCGGATCTGAAAGAGTCCATCCGCACCGCCATTCACGATGCGCCGGCGATGGTGGTCGTGGCGTCTCCTGCCTCGATCACCAGTTCTGCCTGGCAGGCCTATGAAATGGGCGTGGCGTCGGCGCTGGACAAGCCCGTGTTTGTCGTTGCAACCGGCCGGTTGAGCGACTATCCCGCGGCAAATCTGGCCGATACTCAGCTGATCCCGTTGAACCCGTCCGATATCCATGGAGCTGCGGTGCAGATCAGCAAGGCGCTCGGCTCAGATGCCGATTGACGCCCCCGACCTTGTGCGCGCGATGCCGGACTGATCCCTTTGACCGGCTGTTTCCGTATGTGGTCTCAGAGCAATCAGGAGGAGCGGATTGACCAACGACAGTGAGTCAAACAGCCTGAGCGGACGCGTTCAGCGCTATGCCAGGGTTGGTACAAGCGTCGGCGGCGCGGCAGCACGCATGGCGGGGCGCCGCCTTGTCGGGGCGAGCGCAGACCGGGAAGCAGAG
>JANQIR010000242.1 GCA_028282065.1 Aestuariivirgaceae bacterium | reverse complement strand
GAACATGCTCAATATCAAAGAGATAGAGCATTTTTAGTGACTCAGGTTTCACAAAAAAATGCTCTAGGCGCGTGTGGCTGCTACGCTACGGTGTCAATTGGCCTGCCGCCTCCTGCTGGGCGTGTTTGTATCCGGCTAACGCCGCGGCGCGTGCTGCGCCGTGATCGACGATCGGCCGAGGATATGTCTCGCCCAGAACGATTCCAGCCTGTGACAGGGCGGCCGGCGGTGCTTCGAAGGGCGCGTGCAGGTATTTGTTTTCCAGTCGTGCCAATTGCGGGCACCAATGCCGGACATAGGCGCCATCCGGGTCGAATTTCCGTCCCTGTGTGACCGGATTGAATATCCGGAAATAGGGTGCCGCGTCGGCGCCGCTGCCCGTCACCCATTGCCAGCCGGCACTGTTGTTGGCCAGGTCGGCGTCAACCAGCGTGTCCCAGAACCAGGCTTCGCCATGCGTCCAGTGGATCCGCAGATGCTTGACCAGAAAACTTGCGGCGACCATGCGTGCCCGGTTGTGCATATAACCCGTATGCCAAAGCTCGCGCATGGCTGCATCCACCATCGGATATCCGGTCATGCCACGCTGCCAGGCAGCCAGATCGTCCCGGCTCTCGCGCCATGGATAAGCGTCAAAGGTGGGTTTCCAGTTTTTCTCCGGCAGAGAGGGAAAGTGGAAGAGCAGATGATTGGAAAACTCCCGCCATCCCACCTCGCTTAGAAACTTTGAACCGTCCTTTTGCACGTCGCGATGTGCCGCGATAGCAAACTGCGTGCGGGCCCAAATCTGGCGCGGGGAAATCTCGCCAAAGGCCAGATGCGGCGACAGCCGCGATACGTTGGTAAGGTCCGGCCGGTTGCGCTTTTCGCCGTAGCCTTTCAATCCGGACTGCAGGAATTCGTCCAATCTGTGCTGTCCGCCCGCTTCGCCGGGGGTCCACAAACGGTCCCAGCTGGCCGCCCAGTTCGGGCGCGTCGGTAACAGTGCGAGATCATCAATCGACACCTCCTGTTCTCCAGGCCTGGAGATTGTCAAGTCAGGTGCGGGCAAAGGCGCTTCAACCGGGCGCGCAAGGCAGGCGCGCCAGAACGGCGAATAGACCTTGAACGGACCGCCCGCGCCCGTCTTTACCTCCCAGGGTTCATGCAGAACATTCGCCTTGAAACTCTGCACCTCCAGCCCGGCTGAGCCGAGCTGTGACTTGACCGCCGTATCGCACGCGATGCCCGCGGGGTCGTATCTGCGATTCCAGTACGCGGCATCTGCGCCGGAACGGTGCACCAGGTCACGCAGCAAAGCGAGCGGATCTCCCTGAAGGATGATCAGCGTTCCAAGTTGCGCGCGTAGTTTGACCAGACTGTGATGCAGCCACCATTTGCTTGCCGCGCCCAACGGACGGCCCGGTACCGTCCGTTCATGTATGAAAACGGGCAACACCGGTCCGCGCTGGGCCGCGTGAAACAGGGCCGGATTGTCGCAAATGCGCAAATCTTTGCGCAGCCACACGATAGTTGTCATATGAAGCGGCCTGGCTGGTTCAGTATGATCGCAAAGTGCTCTATCTCTTTGATATTGAGCATGTTCTTATCCGAAAACCGCACACACTTTTCGGGAACATGCTCTAATACGCCTGTTCGACTTCGGCGGTTTATCGCAGCACCGTTGCGTTTGCCTACTTGAGCAGACGGCGCACCATACCTCTTACGCCACGATTTCGCATTTGAACCAGGGCTTCCTGTAACGCAAGCGACTTTGCCTGCTCTTGCGCCATCTTGGCCGCATCAACATTGTTCGGCATGTCGAATGGATCACCCTTTGGTCCGGCAAAGACTGTTACGAAACGGTCGGCACGGCTGGGGGGTGGCCCACCGCTGTTCCGTTCACTCGCGGTCGGAGCGCAATCGCGCGCCACGATGCCGTGACCGGCCTTGCTCAAAAGCGCGCTAAGCGTGTCGGCGCTGTATATGTAGGGATGATACGGGTTCATTGCATCGTAGAAGAAGAAATCCGGCGTATGTACGCACATCATGCCGTCGTCACTCAACAACGCTCTGCAGGCCGCCAGGATCGGCAGTGGGTCGAGAATGTTCTCCAGGACATTGGACATCAAGATGACATCGAACCGCTTGCCTGCGGGGTCCAAAGACAGAATATCCTCTGCCTCGTTGGCCAGGATCTGAATGCCGTTTTCCTCTTGCGCCACCTGCCGGGCCGTAGCGTTCGGTTCGACACCCCACACCTCACATCCGAAAGCCTCTCGCAAACCGGCGCCGATCGCCCCATAGGCACACCCAATGTCGAGCAGCTTGCGGCCACGGCCCAGCTTGCTATGGCGCCGCAGAAGTGGCTCCAGTATCGCGATGCGTTTGGATTGATGCCGCTGCCGGCCTGATTTGTCCCGCTTGAACAGGTCTTGCACACGCCATTGCCTGTCACTGTCGCGCCAGCTGCGGTTTGCCTGTTTGTACTCCCAGAAATGCTCGCCGTAATGCGCCGCGTACCAGGCAGCGGTCGGCCGTGGATTCATATATTTCAAGCCGCATTGCCGGCACAGAACATAGCTGAACTTTGCCCCGTGCGACTCAACGGTTCCGGCTGGCGCGCAATCCCGGGAACCGCATAGCATGCATGTAACCTGTTCGAATGCGATTTCGTCGAAAGATCCAAAGGTCATGGATGAGATCGTTTCTGATTGGTGGACCGGCAACTGCCGGTATTTGGGATTTGTTGCCGTGTGTTGTATATGGCGGCAGCCGCGGGCGCGCCTTCATAAACTGAGCCTGCCCTTTTGGCAAATGCATCACATTGACGTGCCTGAAATGGTGGAGGGCTTTTATTATCCTCCGAATTGGTGCATTGACCAGCCGGCATGAATTTGTGGGACGTAGTTGGTGATATCTGCCCTAAAGCTATATTTCCGGTCTGACCTCCGAAACAAGCATCTAATTCTGGTGCTTTTGTTCATTGCCAATTTGGCGGAGGGAGTCGGTTTGGCGGCGGTTCTGCCGGCGCTCACCATTGGTGCGGCGAGCACCGGCGGAAGCGGATCGCAATTTGCCGCCGACGCGATTGACATGCTGGCGGCATATGGCCTGCCGACCGACTTCGTGAGTTTGCTGCTGATCGCAGTTGGCGCATTTGTGCTGCGCGAGGTGATCTTGTTCGCCGCCATGGCATTCTTCGGATATCGGATCGCCGACTTGACCAATGCCTACCGGTGGCGTTTGATCGACGCGTTCATGAAGGCGCGCTGGGATTATTTCGCCCATAGTTCTTTGGGTAAATACGCTTACTCGATTACGACTTTTGCCCAAAATGCCACGGACGTGATCCAGACGTCCGCCCGCATGATCACCACCGGCGCGCGCGTCTTCGTCTATATCGCGGTTATGCTCATCGTGTCCGGCAAGTTCGCGTTGATCGCACTGCTGGCCGGTGGCGGCGTATATGCCCTGCTGTCGGTGTTTGTCGGTGTCGCTCACCGTGCGGGCACTAAACAGGGCAGGGCGCTGGAGAAGTTGAGCGGCAGCTTTGTGGACGTTTTCAACAACCTGAAAGCCATCAAGGCGATGGAGCGGCAATGGCATATCCATCAGGTATTCGAAGGCACTGTCACACGGCTCGCCCGGTTGCTGCGCAGGATCATCATCAGCCGCGAAGCATTGATTTCTAGCCAGTCCATTCTTGAAACGATCCTTCTTGCCCTTTTGCTCTACCTGTCGTTCAGCATTTGGAATGTGCCGCTCGTGGAGCTTGGATTTATCGGTGCCTTGATGCTGCAGGTCATGAAGAGCATCAGCAAGATTCAGAAGACCCTGCAGCGTATTGCCGCTTCAGAGGTCAATTTCTGGCGTATGCAGGAAATCCTCAAGGATGCAGAGGTTGCCGCAGAGGTCGTGACCGGCACCAAGCCGCCTGATTTCGGTCGTGAAATCAGGTTGGAAGATGTCGGGTTCTCCTACGCCGAAAAGACCGTGTTCGAATGCGTAAATGCGGTCATTCCGGCCGGCAAGCTGACGGTCCTGTTCGGACCCTCCGGTCAGGGCAAGACAACGTTGCTGGATATGGTGATCGGTTTGTACAAACCTTCCGGCGGGCGCATTCTGGTTGACGGGACGCCGCTTGAAGACATCGATCTGCGGCAATGGCGCGGCAAGATCGGCTATGTGCCTCAAGAACTCATCCTGCACAGCGGTTCGATCCGTTCCAATCTGTCATTGGGCGATCCCGATATTACGGATGAAATGATCGATCGTGCGTTGCATGTCGCCAATGCGCATGCATTTGTCTATTCGCTGCCGGAGGGGCTGGACACGGAGGTTGGTGAACATGGATTGCGGGTCTCGGGCGGTGAGCGCCAGCGCCTGTCGCTCGCCCGTGCGCTGGTTCACGAACCGCAATTGCTTATCCTAGACGAAGTGACCAGCGCGCTCGATCCTGAGACCGAACGCCGGATTTGCCAGGAAATCCGAAACATTACCGGCAAGGTGACAGTGACCGCCATCACGCATCGCCCTGCCTGGCTGGAAGTCGCTGACGAAGTGCTGGAGGTGAACGACGGGCAGGTGACCAGAGCAAACGGGGATGGCTCTCCGCTCCGGCAGCATCTGCCCAAAGCCGTCGCGGAATAACTTGCTTGGCGCAGCAGTTCCTTGCAACATCGGCTGTTGTGCCACTAAGAATGCCTTCTTGTGGCCGTTCCGGTGTCTTACGTCGCCATGCGGTGGGTCCTGACCCTAAAGTCAGGTGCCCGATCGCCCGATAAATGAAGTGGTAGCTTGCTGGACATACATCATGGCCGATCCCTGCATCATTTGCGTTGCTATTACCGGTTCCGTTCCGCAAAAATCCGACAACCCGGCAGTGCCGGTGACGGTGTCCGAACAAATCGAAAGTACCCATGAAGCCTTTGAGGCCGGTGCCACCATCGCCCATTGCCATGTGCGCATGGAAGATGGCACGCCAACATCCGATCCGGAGCGGTTTGGCCGCCTTCTGGATGGGCTGCGCGCCCATTGCCCGGGCATGATCGTGCAATTGTCCACCGGCGGCAGATCCGGGACCGGTCACGAAAGAGGAGGCATGCTTCCGCTGGCACCTGATATGGCGTCGCTGGCGGTCGGCTCGAACAATTTCCCGACCAGGGTCTATGAGAATTCGCCTGAGCTCATCGATTGGCTTTCCTCGGAAATGTTGACATACGGTATCAAACCGGAGATCGAAGCATTTGATCTCAGTCACGTTTTCCAGGCTGTCACGATGCAGAATGATGGTCGCCTAAAGGGGCCGTTGCATGTCCAGTTCGTGATGGGGATCAAGAACGCCATGCCGGCGGACCGCGATGCGTTCGAGTTCTTCGTGAAGACCATAAGGCGAATTGCTCCGGACGCCACATGGTGCGGCGCCGGCATTGGCCGCCATCAGATTGAGGTCAATGAGTGGTCTGTGGCGCTGGGCGGCCATACGCGCACCGGACTTGAGGACAATGTGCGCATGGACAGGGCAACCTTGGCGCCATCCAATGCTGCATTGGTGAAACGCGTCGTACAGCTTTGCGAAGAGTACGAGCGCCCTGTTGCCGGTTGGCGCCAGGCCCGTGAAATCCTAAATTTGCGGGACGCTGCGTAAACCCAGCCGGTCGCGGATGACACCGCGAGGCGCCGGCGGTGATGGTATCGCGGGCGCAGTTGCTGCTGCAGCTGCATGACTGGAAATTGAAATCGGGGACTGGAACGGCATGCAAAGCCTGGACGATCTATTGAAACACAATCGCAAATGGGCGCTGGACAGGGAGGGTCAGGACCCGGGCTATTTCAGCCGTCTGGCCGAATTGCAGCGTCCGGAATATTTGTGGATCGGCTGCGCTGACAGCCGCGTTCCGGCCAATGTCATTACAGGACTGGAGCCGGGTGAGGTGTTCGTGCACCGCAATGTCGCCAATCTCGTCCATAGTGGCGACATCAATCTGTTGTCAGTAGTCGAATACGCGGTGCAAAGCCTCCAGGTGAAGCACATCATCGTTTGCGGCCACTATGGGTGTGGCGGCATCAAGGCGGCCATGGATGGGCAAAGACATGGTCTGATTGACCACTGGCTGCAGCCGATCCGCGACGTTGCCGAACAGCACAAATCCCATTTGTGCGCAGTGGCGGACGGTGATGTGCGGTTGAACAGGCTTTGCGAACTGAGCATCGAAGCCCAGGTGCGATCCTTGTCGCGCACGCCTATCGTTCAGTCAGCCTGGAAGGAAGGTACCGACCTGCACATTCACGGCTGGGTGTACGGCTTGCATGATGGGATGCTCAGGGATCTGGATTGCACAGTCAACGGCCTTACGGACGCGCAGCCGTCTGCGCAAGCCAACGCGTGATACCGGCTGCCTGATTTCCAGCTAGAGCATGTTCCCGAAAAGTGTGTGCGGTTTTCGGATAAGAACATGCTCAATATCAAAGGGATAGAGCATTTTTGGTGACTCAGGTTTCACAAAAAATGCTCTAGCCAGATAAGCCGTGCCTGTGCTGTAGTGTCGCGGCCCATTGGCGTGGGGGGGGGGCGTCAATGGACGGTTGCAAGGTTGCAAAAGGGTACGGGCACGCAATGTTGAATCCGATTTCGCTGGTTGCCGACGGACTGGGCGAGCACCTGATTCACATTTACCATCAGTATTTCGGCAGCAGACGTCCGGAATACGCAACCTATCTGGGCGGCGCGGCGCGCCTGGTCCTGGAGCGCATCGGTAATTCCAACGCCCTCTATCACGATGTCAGTCACACGGTGATGGTCACATTGTGTGGTCAGCAGATCATCCGTGGCAGGCTTCTCGCGCAGGCTCTTAAACCGGAAGACTGGCTACACTTTACGGTGGCGTTGCTCGTTCATGATATCGGATTTGTGCGCGGTATCTGCACGCAGGACACCGACACCGCTTTCGTGATCAATGAAGAAGGTGAAACGATCACCCCGCCTCGTGGTGCATCGGATGCATTTCTGTCACCCTATCATATTGATCGCGGGAAAATCTACGCGAAGGAGCGGTTTGCGGCGTCAGAATACGTCGACGAACAGCGTATCGCCGACCTGATCGAGATGACCAGGTTTCCCATCCCCCAATCGGCAAGGTATCAGGAGACCGAAAGTGAAGGCGCTCTGGTGCGCGCGGCGGATCTTATCGGTCAGATGGGGGATCCGTTCTATCACCGCAAGAGTAACGGACTTTATGCTGAGTTCGTCGAGTGCGGAACCGCGGAACTGCTGGGGTACCGGTCGCCGGCGGATCTGACCGACAAATATCCCGAGTTCTTTTGGAGTAGCGTTGAACCCTATATCGGCCCCGCACTGGATTACCTGCGGCTGACAACAGAAGGCAAAATGTGGATCGCCAACCTCTACGCCAATGTCATGCACGCGGAAAAGGGCACCCACCATATAGGGCCTTTCCCCGGCCCATAGAGATAAGGGGGGCCGTCTCCGCCCAGCCGGAAGGCATGTTGGAGGACCGACCATGAAGACCCAGATAGGAATCATTGGCGGCGGCCCGTCCGGTCTGTTGTTGTCGCAGCTCCTGCATCTTCAAGGTATCGATACGGTAATTCTGGAAAAGCACAGCCGCGAATATGTTCTAGGAAGGATTCGGGCCGGCGTATTGGAACACGGCTTTGCCGCCCTGATGCGCGAAGCACAGTGCGGCGAGCGAATGGATGCAGAAGGTGAAATTCACGACGGTTTCTACATCGCCCATAACGGCCACCGCCACCGGGTCGACTTGAAAGGGCTAACCGGCGGCAACTCCGTCGTCGTGTACGGTCAGACCGAACTGACCAAGGACCTCTATGAAGCCCGCGACAGGGCCGGCGGTGTGGTCATTCACAATGCCGAGGATGTCAAACCCCATGACGTGACGAGCGGCAATCCGTTCCTGACCTACCGTGACGGCGATGACGTCAGGCGCGTGGACTGCGATTACATCATCGGTGCGGACGGTTTCCATGGTGTCAGCCGCAAATCGATCCCCAAGGAGAGCCTGCGGGAATTCGAGCGGGTCTATCCCTTCGGCTGGCTCGGTGTCTTGTCCCGCACAAAGCCGGTTTCGCCCGAACTGATCTATGCCAAGCACGAACGTGGCTTTGCCCTTTGTTCCCTGCGCTCCCAGGTGCTGAGCCGTTATTACATACAGGTACCTTTGTCGGACACGGTAGAGGATTGGCCGGATGATGAGTTTTGGGAAGAGCTGAAACGGCGTCTGCCGGACGATGTGGCAGGCGGGCTGGTCACCGGCCCATCCATCGAGAAGAGCATTGCACCGCTTCGCAGTTTTGTCGCCGAACCCATGCGATACGGAAATATGTTCCTGGCCGGAGATGCCGCCCACATCGTACCGCCTACGGGTGCGCGCGGCCTCAATTCTGCCGGCTCAGATATCTACTACCTGTATAATGCGCTGCTTGATCACTACAAAAAGTCCGATGACACGGGGTTGCAGGAATACTCCGACCGGGCCCTGTCCCGTATCTGGAAGGCGCAGCGCTTCTCCTGGTGGATGACGACGCTGCTGCATCGCTTCCCGGACAACATTCCTTATGACGACCGGTTGCAGCACACAGACCTGGAGTACCTGTTCTCATCGCAGCACGCGCTCGCCTCGCTGGCGGAGAACTATGTCGGTCTTCCGTTCTGACGCCAGTGCATTCGTTTTGCATGCGGGTTGCATCAATGTGACTGCAACGTGCACGACGCGCAAAGTGCTCTAGTAACTGCGCGGAAGGCCGAGTACATGCTGGCCGAGAAACGCCAGTATGAGGTTCTTCGAAATCGGCGCCGTCTGATAGAGGCGAGCCTCCCGCCACTTACGCTCGATGCCGTATTCGCGGGCAAACGCGAAACCGCCGAAGGTCTGCATGCAGGCTTCGCCGGCCTGCCACGAGGCGTCTGCCGCCAGCATCTTGGCCATGTTGGCCTCTGCGCCTGCTCGCTCGCCGGCGTCGAACAGGGCTGCTGCCTTTGCCACCATCAATTCCGCCGACATCGTATCGGCGTACGCCTTCGCCAGCGGAAACTGGACGCCCTGGTTCTTGCCGATCGGCGCGCCGAACACGACACGCTCGTTGGCATACGCCACCGCCCGGCGCAGGAAGAATTTGGCGTCACCCAGGCACTCATAGGCGATCAGAATGCGCTCGGCATTCATGCTGTCGACGATGTAGCGGAAGCCTTTGCCCTCTTCGCCAATGAGCGTGTCCGCCGGAACCTCCAGGTTGTCGAAGAACACCTCGCAGGTGTTGTGATTGATCATCGCGTCGATCTTGCGCAGCTCAAGTCCGTTGCCCCTGGCCTCACGCATATCGATCAGGAAAACAGACATGCCGTCAGAACGTTTGGTGACCTGATCAGCCGGTGTCGTGCGCGCCAGGAGCAGCATCAGGTCCGACTCGAACGCCCGGCTCGTCCAGACCTTCTGCCCGTTGACGATGTAGCTGCCGTTACCCTTGCGCTCCGCCCGTGTCTTGAGCTGCGTCGTATCACTGCCGGTCGTAGGCTCGGTGACGCCGAAGGCTTGCAGGCGAAGTTCGCCGCCGGCGATTTTCGGCAGGTACCGGGACTTCTGCTCCGGTGAGCCATGCCGCAGCACAGTTCCCATCGTGTACATCTGGGCATGACACGCCGCCGCGTTGCAGCCCTGTTCGTGGATTGTCTCGAGCACCGCGCCCGCAGCGCTGAGCGGCAGGCCGGAGCCGCCATATTCTTCCGGGATCAGGGCGGCCAGATAGCCCCCCTCGGTCAATGCCGCGACAAACTCGCTCGGGTACTGCGCGCTATGGTCGAGTTTGAGCCAGTATTCGTTGGGGAACTGCTCGCAAATCCTGCTGACGCCGTCACGAATGTCCTGCCATTGCCGGCCGGCCGGCATCATCAGCGTGTCGTGGCCGTGGGTGTGCATGTTCCAAACCTCTTCTTCTGGATTTACGAGCCTCACACGGCGCCCTTGCTGCGCAGTTCGGCAATGCGGCCGTCATCAAGGCCGATTTCCTTCAATATGGTCTCGGTGTGTTCGCCTGCGTCCGGTGCGGCGGTGTCGATAGATGCCGGCGTGCGGGACAATACCAGCGGTTGGCCGACGACCCGCACGTTGCCGCGCGCGTGATGGTGAACCGGTGCTGCGATGCCCAGATGCCGGACCTGCGGATCGTCGAACATTTCGCCGACGTCATAGATTGGTCCGGCAGGCACACCGTTGTCCTCCAGAATGTCGATCCACTGGGCAGATGTTTTCTCCGCGAAGATGGGTTTCAGGACCGCCCAGCACGCAGCCCGGTTTTCATAGCGATCGTCGGCTGTGGCAAATTCGGCGGCACCCTTGAGGTCAGGCCGGCCGATGGCATCGCACAGGCTGCGCCACTGGCCGTCTCCGCCGACGCCCAGATTGATGTGCCCATCCTTGGTTGCAACCACTCCCATCGGTGTCGAATAAGGGTGATCGTTGCCGGCCTGTTGCGGTACGTCGCCGTCGACCAGGTAGCGCGCCGCCTGAAAATCCAACAGGGCGATTTGCGCCTGCAGCAGGGATGTATGCAGCCATTGCCCCCGGCCTGAACGTTCCCGCTCGGCCAGCGCGATCAGGATGCCGGTCGCGGCATAAAGGCCGGCGGTGCTGTCGGCGACCGCCGTACCGGCCCGTATCGGACCTTCGCCCGGATGGCCGGTGACCGACATCAGCCCGCCCATGCCCTGTGCTATCTGGTCGAACCCGGCGCGCCTGCGGTATGGCCCGTCCTGGCCAAACCCGGAAATCGAGGCAAGGATGATACGTGGATTGAGCTTTTCCAGCGCTTCGTAGTCGATATCCAGCCGTGCTTTCACATCAGGCCGGAAGTTCTCGACGACTGCATCGGCGCCTTTGACCAGTTCACGGAAGATCTCCAGTCCTTCCGGCATCTTCAGGTTCAGTGTCAAAGAGCGCTTGTTCCGGTGCAGATTGAGCATGTCATACCCATGACGGGGGCCGTTAATGCCCTCATTGGGATCGACCCCCGGCGGTGCTTCTATCTTGATAACATCGGCACCGAAATCGGCCAGGACCCTGCAACAGGTCGGCCCGGCCCGAACTCTCGTCAGGTCGAGCACCCGGATATGTTTCAAGGCATCTGAGGTGGTGGGACGGCTCATGACAACGGTTTCCCATATTGCTCGCGCGGGTTTTGCAATGGCACAGATACGCGGCCATGCCGGCCGGTGACCGGCTGAATCGCCGCTACAGCTTGCAGAGTATCCTCATCCTGCCCGTCGCTGCCAATAATCTGTGGCGCTTGCGGCCTGCCACCGACCACTCTGCTGCGCATGACAAGTATGCCGGCATGTGTTACGTGGCCGAATGCGCGTGACCTGGATGAGCGCGACATCGGCTATCGCCTTGTCACGGCGAGATGACAGGGCCCTACACAAGAGGCAGTTTGGTGCAAAACACCGGTCAATTGCACAGGCGTGGAACCGGTCTCGCGCATTGCGGTTTTCTGTTCATCGGTTTGCCGTATTGTCTCCGGCAAGTGCGATCATTCGTTAGTTTGCATAGGCACCGCCATTTTCTTATTTACACACACCAGGTCGCAGGGAGCGTGCAATGAACAAACCGGTTTTGATTATCAATGGTCCCAACCTGAATCTGCTTGGCACGCGCGAGCCGCATATCTACGGCTCTACAACGCTTGCCGAGGTTGAGGCGATGTGCCGGGCGCGGGCGGAAAAACTTGGACTGGCGATCGAGTTTCGCCAATCCAACTGCGAAGCGGAAATTATCGACTGGATCCACAAGGCGATATCCGATGCGGCCGGTATCATCATCAACCCGGCGGCGTTCTCCCATACATCCCTGGCCATTCTCGATGCCCTGAACATGATTGAACAGCCAATCATTGAGTTGCATATTTCCAACCCACACAAACGGGAGAGCTTTCGGCACCATTCCTATGTCACCTTTGCGGCGACCGGTCTGATCTGCGGCCTGGGAGTGAACGGCTATGTTCTGGCCGTCGATGCCATGGCTGATTTGCTGAAAGCCGAATGACAATGGGTGGTTCGCAACCGGCAGCCTGCGTGATCGGCTACCCGGCAAGACACTCCAGGTCACCGATGCTGCACGGGTTTTGGCTCAAGCGCTATGATGTTGATGGCGACTACCGGATCGAGGAAGTCGCGCCGGACGGGCTTGCCGGATTTGTGCGGAACCTTGCCGATCACGGTTACGTCGGAGCCAACGTGACCATGCCGCACAAAGAGGCGGCGCTCGCGCTTTCAGAGCCGGACGATGCGGCCAGAACCATCGGCGCTGCCAATACGCTCTGGCTGGAAGGTGGCAGGCTCAAATCGACCAACACTGATTTTGAGGGGTTTCTCGGCGCGCTGGATGCTTCGGCGCCGGGATGGGACACACGCGGTGGACATGCGCTCGTGCTCGGTGCCGGAGGTGCCGGTCGGGCGGTGGTCTACGGCCTGCTGCAGCGCGGTTTGGGCCCTGTCATGGTGGCAAATCGCACCCTGGCGAAGGCCGAAGCGCTGCGCGACAGCTTCGGCAGTGCGGTTGTGCCCGTCTCCTGGAATGATGTTGAGACATACATGAAGGGGGCAACGCTTCTCGCCAATACGACATCGTTGGGCATGCACGGTGAGCCGGCGCTTGACGTTGCTCTGGAGGGTATTGCCGATGACGCGGTGGTTGCCGATATCGTGTATGTCCCGCTCAAGACGCCATTGCTGGCCGCTGCGCAAGCACGTGGACTGGCCACGTCAAACGGCCTGGACATGCTGCTGCATCAGGCCGTTACCGGGTTCGAAAAGTGGTTCGGCGTCAGGCCCGAGGTGACGCAGGAACAATATGACCTGATCGCCGCCGACATTCCGGCGTCGTAACTGGTCCGTACGTTGAACGAACCGGCGCCGGTTTTCCAGTCGTGCAGCGCACCAGCATCAACCGATCTGTTCGTCCTGATCCACGTTACCTGTGACCGGGTAGTCGACGGGAAACACTTCCAGCTTCACATGCCCGTCGTGATGGGTATTGATGACGAAGAACCGTTTGTCCAAGTGGTTCTTCTTGCAGTCACACATCGCCTTGATAATAAGGTCGATGTTCTCTGGATCGTCGTCCGACATCCCGAAGCGGTGTTCGGGCTCTTCACCGTATGTCTCGAGAGCCAGATTGACAATGTTCCTGATGGCGATCCGTTTCAAGGCGGATGTGCGGTCGGCAATGTTCTCCACGCGCCGGCGTTCCTCCGCATCGACGCTTGAAAGCAACTCTTCTACCATGTCGGGATTGCTGACCGCGTAGACCTCAAGGTAGTTGGGTTCTTTCGGAAGATGTCCCTTTTCGACGAGAACGCTCACCCCTGCCTTTATCGTCTCACGCGAATGGCCACGCGCCGTGACGAAAGCAAGCGGGCGTTGCTGTTCGCAGGCATATTGCAGCATCGGCCATGCTGGCGCCTGCCATTCATCTTCCGGCAGTTGCAGGGCCTTTTCGATGTCCTGCACGAAGTACTCTTTCGTGCCGTTTGCCGCCTCTTCCGGCGGCAGGTCGCGGAAATGGCTGTAGGTGCGCTCAAAGATCTCGAAGGTCGCCCAGCGGCCTGACTTGCCCAGCTGCCCTCTGATACCGGCAAACTCGGTCGTGCTGACCGCGCGTTCCTTGCCGTTTGAGGTGTTGCGAAGAAATATCGGGGTCTCCAGGAACATCGAATTGTCGTCGAAATCGAAGAAATAAAAGCTGATGCTGCCGTCTTCTCTGCGCATGTCGGGAACCTTTCGTTTGGGCGTCAAGCAAGGGTCAATGGAATTGTGTCGACTGAAAGCCCGGGTGTCAGGCGTTCAAGAAGCCATCTTGCTGCCCCGGCATGGTCAATTTGCGAATCCGTTCTTTGCGCCACGCAGACACCGGCGAATTCGGCCGGCGGGACACCGGCAAGAGCGGCCCGGATGATGGCGGCTTGCATGGGAGACAGGCTGGGATTGAATGCGGCGTTCTCAAGATAGGGCGCGCCGTATACCTTGCCGTTCCTGGCGATGATCGCCGCACCTCCATAGGCATGTGTATAGGGCGCGTAGGAAGATTGCGCAGCGGCCAGTGCTGCATCCGCTCCCGTAATCCGGGCCGACGCCGGTTCGGCAAATTGCAGTGCGTGATCCTGACGGGTCAGCATGCCGGCTTCGATCCCGAGATCGCCGGGTCCGAAGGCGGCGGGCAGGTAGTCCGTCAATTTGGTCGGTTCTGAGCCATCGAGGATAACCTCGAGTGTATCTGCGCTAACAAGTTCGTAAAGAAATTGCCTGCAATAACCACACGGCGCGGCCGAAACCGCCAGGCGCCTGATTCCGGTCTCGCCTCGGCAGGCGGCATTTACAACGGCTGCCTGTTCCGCATGGATCGTCTGATTGACCGGGCAATCCGCGAATTCGATATTTGCGCCGAAATAAAGGGCGCCCGAATTGCCCTCCGCAACGGCGCCCACATGAAAGCCGGACAGGGCTGGCAGGGCAAACTCCTTGGCAGCGGAGATCAACGTAAGCATTAGCGTCTCAAGGCGACCTTCTGTTTGTGCCGCAAGCAGCTCCACCTCCCTGGCAGGGATCACGCCGCCGCCTGCCGCCTTTGCGATGTCTCCTGCTCTTTCGAGGATATTCAAGATCGTCTCCCTGACGGCGCCCGGCTCATTAAATGCGGAACATCTCAGAACCGAAGAAATCGTCCTTATCTTTCAGGCCGGGTGGGCAGAAATAGTACCCGCCGTCGACGGTCGATAGAATCTGGTGGTGGTACAAGGCGTCAATCCCGGTGCCTTCAACCGGGAAATTTTCGTTCATTTGCCACATGTTGGTGACATGTTCGAACT
Source organism: Aestuariivirgaceae bacterium (assembly GCA_028282065.1). Classification (GTDB taxonomy): domain Bacteria; phylum Pseudomonadota; class Alphaproteobacteria; order Rhizobiales; family Aestuariivirgaceae; genus JANQIR01. The sequence continues at coordinate 17,013 of JANQIR010000242.1, read as the reverse complement.
GCTGCTGGATGTTTTTCATGAACGCGATGAACTGCAATCCGTTCTTTGAATTTCCATTTTCGTCGAGCCCCTCGAAGAACGGGTAGGGACGGCGCAGGAACCGGCGCTCCAGGTCATCGAAACCAAACAGATCCGGATCGGGCCGGCGTGGCTGGACCTTGCGCACATGCGAATTCAAAGGTCCGTCCCGCGGATCTTTCGGATCGGGATAAACAGGTGTCATATCGTCGGCGCCCGCCTTGTCGCGCGATAGCGGCAGGCCTGTGTCTTTCTCGCGTCCGATCATGCCCTGTTGGACGGTGTCCTTCAGCACCTCCCAAAGACGCATGTTTTCGCGGATTTTCCGGTAGACCATATATGTGCCACCGGTGCACCATGCCGGCTCGTTGTCGCACTCTGCGACATAGACGAGGCGATGAAGGTCATCCTGACCCATGTGGATGTTGTCGATTCCATCGTCAAATCTGAGAAATTCCCGTTTGTCCTTGCGCGTGAAACCCTCTTCCACGTCATGGAATTTTAGAACCTGCCGGGCCGGTCCTCCCGCCAGGAACCTTTCACTGAAGATCTTGTTGAAGTATTCGGCAAAATACCGGAGCACGGCAACATTGATATAGGGATGATCGGTCGCGATCAGGAAAAGCAGGTCGCTCGCCCGTTCACCGGGGTCAAAGTTGTCCGCATCCCCAGGGAAGGAGGGCATTTGCTTTAGAAACTTAGGCTGCAGGTGACGAAGGTTGAAGCGGTCGAAGCCCGTCTTGTCGATGAACAATGAGGCACCGAAACCGACGGTGACGGTCACCCTGTAGGAGTCAGGGATCTGCTCGAAGATTTTTATGTGACTCTGCGATGGCAGTTTGATCATCTGATCGGTCGCAAATTCAGTGACCAGTTTCAAAATGTTGATCAACTCGTCGCGGCTGTGGCTTTGCACATCGGCCCGCATAAGCGTCATGAACTTCTGGCCAGCGACACGGCCGGCATACTCCGATCGATATCTGTCTTTCAGATCACTGACTGACACAGATTCCGGCACATCATCAATGCGCCCCTCTTGCCGCTGCCTCGCCAGATGTTCCTTTAGAGCCACGAAACGTTCGTCATTGGGAAGCGAGACGGGCCAATGAGGATCGGTGATGCCGTTTTGATGCGGTGTGCCGAATACCGGGTTCGGCAGCGGCAGTTGAACTGGCTCGATCAATTTGTTTTCCATGTGGTTCGTCTCCCTCCGCGTCTCAAGCGGTATAGATGTTCCGCCGGACGTGCTGCTTTTTATGTTGCGGGAACAACACGCTGAAAAACTCCGACCACCCGCCCATACGGACCCGAACCAGGTCGTAGGCCAATGGATCTGCTTCGGCCGCCTGCAGGGTGGCCAGGCTCGCGGTGGTCACGGTCATCATGTTACCGCCTTTCCCGGCGGCGAAATCCTTAAGGACCGTCACCAGTTCGTCGTGCGGGAAGTCTTCCTCGATATTGAAATCGCCAGGCGCGCCATCGCACAGCCTGTCAAATGCCGGGCTGTTCCAGGAACTGAGCGCCGTGCGCAATCTCGCCTCGCGTGCATTTGCCGTCAGCGTTTGATCGTCATTGCTCCACCCGCGTCCTGATCCTTCCCGATCTGGTGTCAGGAATTGCGGCATTGGCGATGCGGACAAATCGGACGCCAAAGGCTCAAACGCGCCGCGGCCATCCGGCGTGGCGCCACCAAAGCTGCCTCCAAATACATATTGCTCGAACGTTCCGACGCCCGGCGTGATCACGATGTTGAAAGGTTTCGTTTCGGATCCGAACCTGGCTGCCAGATTGTCGAGTGCGTCGGCATGCACGCGATGCTTGAGTGCGCGATCGATCGCGTTGCAGAAACTCTCCGCCACCCGCCATGCATAGGCATCGACGTCCTCGTTGCCGAAGCCGAATTTGGGTTGCTCAAGGCAGATCTGACGGATTTCGTTGGCCCGTTCGGGCGTCACCTTGAGACCGGTCACATGTGGTTGCGCGCCCCAGTTGCCGCGCAGGCACGCAACGAGTTCTGCCAGCGAGACTTGCTTGTCTTTGAACACCAGGCGGTCGATCACGTAAAGCGAGTCCGCGACGGTGCTTATGCCCGTCATCAGTGGGGCGAACATGTGGTATCTGGCGCCGCCGTCATAGAAGTCACGCCCGCTTTCCACACAGCCGTCAATGAGCGCAGAGAGGATTGGAGACGGACAAATGCCCGCCTTACTGCCATACGCGTTGAAGAGTCCTGCAAAAGCCCTGTTCACACCGAGCCAGATATGTTCTTCCATAATCTCGAAGAACTGCTCGAAATCTTGGATGTCCGCCGCGCCCGCGGTTCGGTAGCTGAGCTTTGTTCCGCGCAGACTGCTCGGACCGGCACCGCCGAAGCCTGCCCCGCTGTTCAGGGCCTTCTCAAGGACGTCCACGCCCGGAACGTAAATGAATGTGAATTCCGTTTCCCCGGCGAACAGCGCTTCGTAGCAACCATCGCAGGCGTAGTTGCGGGCGCTTTTCAGGTCAACCGACTCGCCCGACGCTAGCAATGCCGGAATCATCTTGTCGTCATTCATCAAGATTGGATGCGCGCCACCACTTAGCAGCGCTTCTGCGGCAAGTTCAAGGATATCGCCGGGCGATCCCTTGTGTACGCGTAGATCGAGGGTCGGACAGTTGAATGGCAGTTTCCGTGCCGCATGCAGGCACATGCGTGTCACATCGTTGCAGGAATCGACCGCCTCCGCCGCGTCAGTCGCCGCGACGCCGCCCAGTGTGATCTGTTGCATCCACTGGTTGGTCAATGCGCCCTGATCGAAATTACTCGCCCCGCCGGCACCCAGGAGAGCCCCGTCCGATGCCGTGAAATGATCGGTCACCAGCCGGTTGTCGAGTAAGACGTTCTCATCGAGCTTGACCCAGAAGCACTCGATGATCTCCTGTGCCTGCTCATCGTTCAGCACGCCATTCTTCTTGTCGTTCTCGTAAAACGGAAACAATATCTGATCGAGCCGGCCCAGCGAGGTCAGCTCGCCGGTCCAATGCAACGCGCAATTCAATATGTAGATGCACTGCACTGCGTCTGTGAAGGATTTGCAGGGTTCGGCGGGAATGCGCGCCATTCGTTCGGCGACGCTGGTCATGCCCGCAATCCGCGCATCGATGACCGGCTTGTTCGGGTGGTCAGGGTAGCGTTTCAACAGATCCCGGTTCATCTGCGCGAGGTTTTCGGCACGCCGGCCATACCCTTCGGCAAATGTGATTATGCCTTCCAGGCTCACGGCAACGCTGGCGAAAAAGTGTCGTTCCGCGTCATTGCGCGCGCTCTCGATCTTTCCCTTGCAGTCGTCAATGATCGCTGCAAGCCCATGCTCGACGGCCCGCTGATAATCGGGGCAGACATGACCGAAATTGGACCACGGGTTCAAAAACCCCATTTCCGCGGCCAGGCGCTCGTCCTGGTCGTCACGGCCGTCTTTCAGATACTCCATGACTTCCTTGCCCTGGCCGACGGAGTATGGCGGCATGGTTCCGACGATCAACTCGTCCGCACTCATGCGAAACAGATTGCGCTGGATGGCCCAGTCGCCAACAAGCAGTTCCAGGGTTCTTCTCAAGGCATGTCCGCGCCGGACCGGCAAAGCCTCCTTCATGATATCTTCGCCGAGATGATCGCGAATGTGCCCTAGACTGCCGAACTCCGGAAACGGGCTTTGCGCCCGCCAGAACTCGAACATCTCCAACATGAGCCGGCACACCCTTGGGCTCGGCTTGTCACGGTGTCCATCTGGCAGGGTCTCAAGATGTTGCCAGTAAGCGAGGATGTTTTTGTGCATGGTGCTCTTGCTGCAAAGTGTTCCGGACGCCCCACATGAGCTGAGGCTGCGTGCCGTCGGATGTGCCCCTTACATGTATCCGGCGCGCTTGGTGTCGTGTTTAACCGCGCGAAATCCGCGTCAGGTAGTTGTCGGTGAAATCGATCTCCAACTCCAGCCACAGCGGCAGATGGTCGGATATCTGCCATGTGCGCCATTGGCGGTAATATTCGTCGCGGGTCAGGGTTCTCGAGTTGTCGGGCCAGTTTAACGTGTTGTCCCAACTGTTCATGGGACGGCCTGTTGCCGCGGCAATGTCGTAGTAGGTCTGCCAATCCTTGTTGCGTAACAGGGTCTTAAAGAAATCAAAGGCGCCTGCATTCGGCCGGCTCGGTCCGCGCTTGAGTTCATGCGGTTTGACCTTGAAAGCAATCTGATCGTAGGCCTTGTTCTTCTTGACGTTCGACTTGTAATCGAGCGGTACGGTCCAGCCGTGATTGTTCAGCGGTTCAAATGTGGCATCTTCCCGGCTGAGAATGTTGAAATCGCCAAGCAGAATTATGTTCTCGCCGGTTCGCTCGACGCGCCGCGAAAGAAATCCGGCAATATCGTCGATCTCGCGAATCCGCTCGCTGGTGTCTTCATAGTCACCATAAAGGATATGCACCGTGCACAAGGTGAACTTGAACCAGCCCGACTGGAACGTGGCGTAGTAGGGCGTGCGTACCAGCTGTTTGTCTTCCTCTGTGACGACCTGGCCAACCATATTGGTAAAGATGACTTTCCGGGTGTCGTAGACAAACGTCATGCGTTCGTCGTTACCTGATTTGGCAGGATTGATGTCCGTGGTCAGATAGTCCCAGGATGGTCCCAGTATCCGCATGACACGCCGCAAGGCCGACAGGGAATTGACTTCCTGAATCGCCACGATGTCGAAGCCGGCGATAATCTCCGCAAGGTAGTAGTACGACTCTTCCAAACGCGGCCCCGGCTGGTTCTGTCCGTCCTCGGTTGCCCGCTTATCCTCGTTGCCGAAGTCGCGGATGTTCCAGGTCGCCAGCAAAAGCGTGTTCTTCAGCGTGCGTGTCGGCAATTCCGCCTGTTTTTGCTCTCGCAGAGCTTTTAGATTGGAGATCGTGCGGCGGCGCTCCTCAACGTCCCAGTCTCGCAACGGGTTGTAAAATGGCATGCTTTCTCCTTGGGATCCTGGTCCTGATTTGACCTGTCCGTGGTCATGCTCGGTTGCTTCCTGAGCGTTCTTTACGAACAGAATTACGTGAGATTAGCGGGCTGCAGCCCTAGTGTTTCCCTTAAAACGTACCGCCAAAATAGTCTGAAGGATGAACGATTTTCTATCGAAATTCCAACCGTAGAGTTTGTATATTTTCGTGTAAATGTCAATTCATCAGAATGAACGTATTATTTGCAACATGAATGCAACAAGAGGTTGTATATATCTTTATACATCGCTGAAGAACAGATCAAAATTCGTCAATTGACACAAATGGTCTCTTACTTTCATAATCAAGGTTTGCGCATGTGAATAAACTCTTGGAGGACCTCAAACATGGATCGAATTCAGGAGGTGCGCCAAGCACGGGTTGAAGTTGCAAAGAAAGCTGGAGCGCGTTGGAAAGAGCGCGCAAAAGAACGCCGCGAAACCCAAAGGCAGTTGCGGCGTGGGGGGCCGCGTGCGGCAAATTCGGCCGACGAACTGGCGCGGTTCGAAGCGCGCCGACCTGTCAGAACAGCAAGAGCACACATCCTTGCGAATGTCAGAACGTCGTTCATCGAACGGGTGATCGGAACGCCGGATTTTGCTGACGAGCCTGTTTCTCCCGCCGAGCGTGCTGCCGGGCTGCCCGTGGCCTGTATCGCTGAGATCGTGGGCGACCGGGCAGCCAAGACGGGGTTCGGTACCGGGTTCATGATTGCCCCGCACCTGTTGATGACCAACCATCATGTATTTGAAAACGCAGGCCAGACGATTGGTTGCGGTGCCCAGTTCGGGCATGAAATCACCGATGCGGGATTGTCGGAGGGCGAAACGTTTGAAATTGATGCTGATACATTTTTCATCGCCGACGAGAAACTCGACTACGCCATCGTTGCAATCAAGCCTCGCAGCATCGCCGGCGGGAGCATCAGCAGGTGGGGGCACCACAAGCTCATGAGCGATGCCGGCACGGTGTTGAAAGGCCATCCCGTCAGCATCATTCAGCATCCCGATGGCGGACCGAAGAAATATGCTTCGGTGAACAATGAGATCGTCGACCTTCTCGACGACCATATGCACTATAGAACAGATACCCGTCCGGGTTCGTCCGGCTCGCCGGCGTTCAACTTGCTTTGGGAGATTGTTGCCCTGCACCACAGCGGCGTGCCGAATATGGATGGGGATATCGTTCTCAATGACGACCAGCAGCCGTGGCATCCGGACCAGGGTGATGACGCCATCGACTGGATTGCCAACGAAGGTGTGCTGATCAGCCGGATCCTTGCCCATCTTGGTTCGCAGAACATCGTCGATCCGCAAATGCGGGCGTTACGCGATTCCATTCTCGCAGGAGCCGAGCTGTTGCCTCTTGGCGAGACGGCGGAGCTATCTGACGCGCCGTCTGTTTCGCCACCTGGGCCCACGATCGTTCCGGCAGTTGGATCGAACATCGTGCCGCCTGCGCATGGTGCGCCGGTGATCAATGTAATGGGCAACGCCACCATCAATTTCGCAGCGCCTGAAAGCGCGCGCACCGATGCATCGCGTGTACTGACCGGCGAAGAATCCGTGGCTGTGCTTGAAAAGAAACTCAAGCGCGACCCGGATTATGGCCGCAGGAGAGGGTACGATGCTGATTTCCTGACCGGTTTTCGCATCGAACTGCCCTCCGTTGTAGACAGACGGGTGCCTGAGCTTTGGCTCGACCGGTTCAGGAATCCGAAGATCCTGGATTATCACCATTTCTCCCTGGTCATGAACAAGGACTGGATGCTGCAGATGTGGTCGGCGGTTAACGTCGATTACAGCCCTGAGGTGCGCTATGGCCTGTCGCGGAAAGATCTTGGGGAGGACGCGTGGATTGAAGATCCACGGATCCCTGGCAGCCTGCAAATCGATGATCCTGAACTCTACGAACCGGCGGAAAAGTTCGACAGGGGGCATATTGTAGGGCGGGAGGACAATGCCTGGGGAGTGACCCAGGAGGAGATGGAGTTTGCCAACTCCGATACGTTCCATTGGACGAACTGCACGCCGCAGCACGAGGACTTCAACCGGGCGATTTTTGGCCACAAGGGAATCTGGGGCAAACTTGAGCGGCATATCACAAAGCAGGCAGACGCGATTGGCAATCGGCTCACTGTCTTCGCAGGTCCCGTCCTTGATGACGGCCGGTCTATCCCGCACGATTTCGGCGGCGGCCTGTTTCGTGTGCCATACGATTTTTGGAAAGTCCTTGTAGTCGCTGAAAAGCGCGGCCGGCGTCGGCCACGGCTGAGAGCCTACGGATTTCTCATGGAGCAGAAGAAAGTCATTGACCGGTTCGGCCTTGAAAGACTTCGGCCTGAGGAACGCTTTGACGTGGGGCCTTTCGAACCGCAGCAGCGCTCCCTGGCGGAATTGACCAGACGCACGGGCGTCGTATTCCCGGACGACATATTGGAAGCCGACGTGATGAAGGGCCGGGATGGCGATGGGCGGGAGATGAGGGTCATTGAGTCTCTGGAAGATGTGGAGCTCTAACTGACTGCCGCAACCGCGGCCCGGGCTTTCGCCCGCCCGCCCGCGCGGAGGCGGCGAGCGAAGCGAAACTGCCGTGAGCAAAAAAATGGCGCGGCGGGGAGCAATCGAACACTGTCGCCAACCAGGCCGTGACTGCGGCCCGGGCTTTCGCCCGCCCCCGCGGAGGCGTTGAGCGCAGCGAAACTGTCGTGAGCGGTATGTACCAGCGAAAAAATGGCGCGCCGGGGAGCAATCGAACACTGTCGCCAAGCAGGCCGCAACCGCGGCCCGGGCTTTCGCCCGCCCGCGCGGAGGCGTTGAGCGAAGCGAAACTGCCGTGGAGCTGAGAGACCCGAGACATAGGTGACAGAACGTTCCGGAGACATGGGTTACACTTTTGGCCATTTGGCTGGAGGTGTAGATGCCCTGGAGGTCACAGGTAGGACCTACTCGGTATGGGATGACAACCTTAAGGGGTTTGGCCTGAGGGTCACGCCGGCCGGTGTGAAGAGCTATGTAATCATGTACCGAAATGTGCACAGGCGGCAGCGGTGGATGACTATTGGCCGGGTCGGCGTGCTCACGCCGGACCAGGCGCGTAGCCGCGCACGCGAGCTCCTGGCCAACGCCCAACGCGGCGCGGATCCAGCGGCTGACAAGCAGGCAATGGCCGATGCGCCAACCATGGACCAGCTGTTTGACCGGTACATGGAACAACACGTCGCCGTACATAATCGGGCTAGTACCAAGATGGAGATCGATCGATTGCTGCGAAACCACATTCGTCCGGCATTGGGGCGCATTAAGGTGGGAGATCTCAATCGCGATGACGTTGCCCGGCTACACCATGAAATGCGTGATGTCCCGCGAGCTGCCAACTTTGCAAGGGCGGTGATATCGAAAGCGTGTAACCTTGCCGAGAAGTGGAACTTGAGACCTGAGGGCACCAATCCTTGCAAACACGTCAACAAATACCCGGAGACGAAACGGGAGCGTTTTCTCGATCCAGACGAGATCGCACGACTTGGCAAGGCTCTGTCCAAGGTTGAGGAAGCACACACAGAGCCTCAAGTTGTCATACTGGCCGTGCATCTCCTGGTCCTCACAGGTTGTCGACTGTCAGAGGTACTCAATCTGAATTGGACAGATGTAGATACGGACCACAGTGAACTGCGGCTGGGAGTGACCAAGTCAGGCCCTCGGGTTCACTCAATTGGGCAGACAGTTAGTGCAATGCTTGAAGAGCTCCAGAAGGCATCCTCTTCACCTTGGGTGTTGCCTCACCCAGGAAACGCCGACAAGCCATTGCAAAAATCTACCATCGAGAAGTCCTGGCGACGGATCCGGAAGGTCGCTGATCTTGAGGGCGTCAGATTGCATGATCTCAGACACACGACCGGAACACATGCGGCTCGTCTCGGGGCCAACGCCTTTCTGATACGCGACAAACTGGGACACGCTGACGTCCGGACGACGGATCGCTATGTGGGCAGAGATGACGGACCTTTGAAAGAACTCAGTGACAGACTTGAAGCAGATATAAAGGCGACATTGGATCAAGGATCGGAAACCGCCAGCTCGTCGCGTTGATCCCGCGGCACCGCTGCTGCTCAATTGTGAGCAAGCGAGGTTCGAAATCTCAAGATTTGCAGATCGTGCCTGTTTCCGACCTACTTATGATCTTGGCGGAAAGGCTTCGTAGACCTGCTGTTGCTTTGGGTGATGACTGCTCTTGCGGCGCAATGAATCACAGCTCTTTGCCAGTTTCTCCGCAGCATTTTTTACATCTGCCCACGATGGACTATGTTCGTCTTGCTGAAGACGAAACTGAGCTACTTGTTCCCAGAATTTTTGTTTCCTGCTGAGCTCGGAGAAGGCTTCCCTAACTCCTGGGGTCAAAGCGAGACCCACGATGAGGTCCGTGTTCTTTCTTTTTGAGAGCACCCGCACTGGAACATGAACCCCAACAATCTGGACGGTGCTTTCGTCCGCAACGCGGTCCGTTGCGCGTGATAGGCGTACATCAAACAGCGAAATAGATGGCGGCTGTTTGCTTCTTCGTTGGCGTTTGGTTGCCCAGATGTCGATCGTGTTATCATCGGGACTTATCCGGATGGCACTGGTAATTAGTGCCGAGCAGTCGCTTCTGGCTATATGGCTCGTGGCAGGTATGGACGATAGCACCTTGTAATCGCCATCCAGAATCAAACGCGGCAAGAGCTCGGTCTGAATCCAGGTTTCTCTTTCTTGACTCCACTTCTCCTCGGAAAGGCCAATTGAATTGTCCTCACGAGGGCTTGGCTCGGACCATCTCGGACGGTGGTCGTAACTTCTGCCGCCGTCGGAGTGAGGTAACACCAACTTCCTTACCCGTCTTTTCTTCTTCTTGGGTTTGCTCTTGAGCCACTGCTCAAATTCACCCTTGGCATCAGCGTCAAGGTTACGCGCCAACCAGTCAATCTCTTCTTGAATAGTCCGTCCCTCGGACACAACCGCACCTCCACAACCGGTGCACCACTTTGGAAGATGGAATCGGCAGGGCGGGTGTGGTGCCCGCCTTTTCGGGAGCGACCCTAGCCGTTCCAACTATCGGAACAGCTCTGATCAACGTTTGATGCGTACACCTGGGCCACCTCCATTCTCTGAAATGAATTCCATGCCAGCATCGACTAACGCCCTGTGTACAGATTCGATATTGCCCCCGCGGGCGGCGGGGAACCCATCATCGGATTCCATCCTCTTAATGGTTGAAATCGCCACTCCAGACCGGTCAGCCAAGTCCTTTACAGACCATTTGAGGTACCCGCGCGCCATGCGGATTTGAGCGCCTGTGATCATTTTGACCTAATTTAAATCACAAAAGAACCATTTTGGTTGACTTCTGACTGCTTTGTGATCCAAATTAGTTCAGTATTGACCCAAAATCAACAAGGAGAGCACCATGAATGCCCATACAACAATGATTGACTCCGATGCAGTTCCTTTCACGGAACGCAAAACCAGCAGGTTTGCTGAGGTTTGGGAAAAGTGTCAGAAACTCAAAGCAGATATCGAAGCCATGAGGGGTGATGTTCGGCGCAGAAGAGTTGAGATTGACCAGCTGCGGCCAATGCATCCAGGCAATGCAGCCGTAGACGACTATGATGAGATCTGGCTGGGTTCAGAGCGGCCGCGCGAACGGGCAACAAACGACAACGAGTTTCCGAAACAGGCCGATTTCGAAAGTTGGATGAAGTTGGAACAAGAGGCTCAAGCACGGGGTGATTTCTTGTACGCACAGAGGTGCCTGGCCGGTGCATTCGACGCGCTGGATTGCGAGCGCCAAAGAAGAAGCGTGGACGTTGCAGTCGGATATTCTGCGAAGTGTGAGGAATTAGAAATGCTCGTACGTTGTCAGGTCGTCCTGGAAGACAGCATCATCAACGCCGAGTGTCACAGCAAAGAAGATCTTCAAATTAAGATCGCTGCGCTCTCTTCGTCGGGTGACTTTGAACACAATCCAGAGCAATGGCGGCTCTTACTTGAAGACGTGGAACGAATCGTCTTGAGCGCTGGCCAGTGACGCCGACGCTTTCCGCTCTCGGCAATCCATGCAGCAACCCGGCGCGACTCCGCGGCACAGGGTCATTGTTCGAGCATTCAGTATTGCAAGACGTTGCGGGACGCGGACGTTATCGCTGCGCGTGCTACGATACGATGTGTGAAAGCTGTGCCCGAAAACCGGGCAGGTAGAGCATTCGGACAACTCTCGACCCCAGGAACAAACCCCAGCAGACCCCAAAAATTGGGGTTTGTTCTGGGTTGGGCAAATCAGTTCTGATTGTTGGCGTTCAATCGAAAACAGGAGAATTCCGAATGAATACATTTCACCACCTGAACGCCGATCGATCATCCGAGGACTTGGTGATTCCAACGGACCCGGAAGCGTACCTAAACGAACGGCAAGCCGCTGCTCTCATCGGATACAGCGTTGGCACGTTGCGGTCGTTAAGAGTTAAAGGCGGCGGACCAGCCTATTGCAAGGCAACCCGGCGAGTAACCTACCAGCGTCGCGAGCTACTGTCTTGGGCGCGCGCCCGAACAGTCTTACACACCTCCGAGGCGGTGGACAAATGATGCGCTCAGTCCCACCCGATCTCGCCACGCATCTCGTGACATTTGGTGACCGACTGAGGTCGGCACGCCGTATGGGCGTTCATCTTGTGTGTGACGTTCAGCACCTTGATGTTGGATTGCAAAAACAGCTCCAGAGATTGATAGAAGAACTGTCCCAGGCAATGTGTAAGCTGGATAGCACAATCCATCGAATTGTCGGTTCTCGCGATCAACAACTTACCAGGATGATTTGCCGAGTCTTCTATGGGCAGATTGTCCTGAGCAAGAAGGAGCGCGCGAAACTTCAAGCGCTATTCGAAGAACGGCTAGCGTGTACACCGAATCGCACAGCGCGTAATCCAGTAAGCGGTGAGTGATTCTGATGGGTGGTCCGAGTGACAACAATATCGACTTTGCCAGGATTGCTACCGTCGCAGTGCAGCACAGCGACCACATCGTATCCCGATGGCTGCCGCAAGGCCGACGTTGCGGAGACGAGTGGGTAGCGCTCAATCCAAAGCGGATGGACCGACGTAGCGGCAGCTTCAAAGTCAACCTGCGCACCGGCCGGTGGGCCGACTTCGCAACCGGGGACCGCGGTGGCGACTTGATCAGTCTCGCTGCCTATCTTGCCAACTTGAGCCAGTCAGATGCTGCCGTCAGCCTCGCAAACATGCTTGGGATAGATGTAGATGGCTAGAAATCCTGGCATGTTCGCACCGCTGAATAATGATCGCCGTAGTTTGCAGAGACAGCCAGTTCAACCAGGCTGGACTGTTGTTTCACCAGTCCCACGGACGTCCACCGAACCCCCGGAAGCACATCCAAGGTTGGGCAAACCATCTCAGATCTGGACCTATAGGAATGCAAGAGAAGAGGTACTTGGTCACGTCTGGCGGATTGATCAAAGGGACGGAGAAAAGGACTATTTGCCGCTCACATGGTGCCGTCATGATAGAACCGGAAAGCAAGAGTGGCGTTTCAAGTCTTGGGTTGTTCCGCGACCACTCTATCAGCTCAATCTGCTCGCTAAACAACCAGATGCACGGGTAGTGGTTTGCGAGGGCGAGAAGGCTGCTGATTCAATCGCGCTTCTGCTGGAGATTTGTGTAGGTGTGACCTCACCAGGTGGTTCCAAGGCAGCAGCAAAAGCGGATTGGAGTGCCTTGAAGGGGCGGCATGTCTTCATTTGGCCCGATCGCGATGACGCCGGCGCACAGTTCGCACAGGATGCAGCGGCGGCATTGCATAGAACTGGCGCCGCGTCGATCCAGATTGTGACTCCCCCCATTGGCGATTCTGACGGTTGGGATGCCGCCGATGCCAAAAGCGAAGGGTGGAGCATCAACCAGGCAGAGGAATTGTTACAAGCGGCGCTGCCGTACAATGCACCCTGTGATCTAGATTTGGATCGTGGAAAGGCGCCGCCGCAACGTGATCGAATGCTGAAATTGTTCGACGATGTCGACGTTTGGCACGATGAGTTTGGGGATGTCTATGCGACGCTAAAGGTCGATCAACACCACGAAAACTGGCCGCTTCGATCTAGCCAGGCTCGGCGCTGGATTCGCTACGAGTTCAATCGTCGATTCGGCGATACACTCGGCGGTCAAGCACTTGAAGACGCCATTGGGTTGTTGGAAGCGCGTGGGGCAGTCGTCGGACCCTGCTATGAGACGCGACGGCGCGTCGGCGCACACGGAGACGCTATTTACGTTGATCTTTGCGACGATACCTGGCGCGCCGTTCGGGTGAGGCCCAACGGTTGGGACGTCGTTCAAAGTGCACCCGTGAAATTCCTACGCTCAGGCGCCATGCGACGGCTTCCAATCCCAGTGGCCGGCGAAAGCATTGACACCCTTAGGGGTTTCTTGAACGTATCGACTGACGATGACTTTTGTCTTGCCGTAAGTTGGCTTATTGCAGCACTTCGTCCCGACGGTCCGTACCCGCTTGCGATCATCAGTGGCGAGCAGGGCTCTGGAAAATCGAATTTTTCGAAAGTCTTGAGAGCGCTTGTTGACCCCAACGCGGCGCCGGTGCGCACTCCACCCAGGGACGAAAGAGATCTGATCGTGTGTGCTGTCCATTCTCACGTCCAGGCATTTGACAACCTGAGCTCCGTTCCCGCGTGGTTGGCTGACGGACTTTGCCGCCTGGCGACAGGAGGTGGTTTCTCTGCCAGGGCGATGTACACCAATGCCGATGAGCAGGTCATAACCGCAACAAGGCCATCGATTCTCAACGGAATTCCGAACCTGGCGGAACGCCCTGACTTGGCAGATCGCGCAGTTTCGCTGAGCCTGGATGCAATTCGGGAGACTGATCGCCGCGCAGAGACAGAATTCTGGCGCGAGTTCGCGGAGCAGCGTCCGTTGATACTTGGGGCCCTGATGGATGGGCTCTCAGCAGGTTTGCGGCGCCAAGGCAAGATCAAGCTTTCGAAGCTCCCGCGAATGGCGGACTTTGCGCTTTGGGTTGAGCAGTGCGCACCCGGATTGGGTTGGGAGGACGGCGCATTCCTAAGAGCGTACGGTACCAATAGGGCTGATATTTCCGCCGGTGCTTTCGAGGCCGATCCATTGGCTGGGATTGTCAAGAAAGTAATGGACGAAAGGCCACACGGTTGGGAAGGGACAGCGACACAACTGCTACAGCTTGTGAACGATGCTGTCCCCGAGTCTCAACGCAAGTCCCGGTTCTGGCCGAGCTCGGCCAGTGCAATGGGCTCCCGTCTAAGGCGAGTAGCCCCCTTGCTTCGCCGCGTCGGTCTCGAAACCGAAACTTCACATTCCGGAACCCGGATCATCCGGTTTGTGTGGGCAACGTCGCGTTATGCATTCACTGATCCAAACAAACAAAACCCAGGAGACAGACAAATGAAGATTGACGTTGCCCCCTGAAATCCGGCCAGTGAGGTGTTAGTGATCCGTCCGAGAAGAGGATGGACCATGAAACGCAGATTTTCAGACGAACAGATCATCAGAATGATCAAGGAGTACGAGGCAGGAGCCAAGGCTCAGGAGGTGTGCCGCAAGTACGGGATCAGCGATGCGGCGTTTTACAAGTACAAGACCCGGTTCGGCGGGATGAACGTGTCGGATGCCAAGAAGCTGAGAGCGCTCGAAGACGAGAACAACCGGCTGAAGCGGATGCTGGCGGATGCTATGTTGGACAATGCCGCGCTGAAAGACCTCGCGATAAAAAACTACTGACGCCTGATGTGAAGCGGCGGGCCGTGCGGGACGTGATGGATCGGCACGACCTCAGCGAACGTCGGGCGTGCGAACTGGCGGACCTGCACAGGTCTGTCTTCCAGTATCAAAAACAGGGTGACGGCGATGAAGCGCTGCGCAAGCGGCTGCGCGAGTTGGCCAATGAACGGCGCCGGTTCTCTTCATATCCTGTTGCAGCGGGAAGGTGTCCACGTGAACCACAAGAAGCTGTTCAGGTTGTACCGGGAAGAGCGGTTAACAGTCCGCAAACGGAGCGGTCGCAAGCGTGCTCTGGGCACGAGGAGACCGATCCTAGAGCATGTTCCCGAAAAGTGTGTGCGGTTTTCGGGAACATGCTCAACATCAAAGAGATAGAGCATTTTTGGTGGCTCGGTTTTCACAAAAAATGCACTAAGCAGAATCGACATTCATCGCATCCATAACATTGCTGCGGCGAGTTGAATAAAGCTGAGGAAGTGCACGGCGCGTCGATCGAAGCGTGTTGCTATGCGTCTGAAATGCTTGAGCTTGTTGAAGCAACGTTCGACTGTGTTTGTGAACTTGTAGGCCTCGAAGTCATAAGGAATTGTTCGCCTGCGCGTCGGATTGCGGGGTATAACCGCTTCGGTGCCTAGACCGGCGATCAGTTCGCGCAAGGCATTGGAATCATACGCCTTGTCCGCCAGAACCCGTCGGAGCGACAACCCTTCGAGAAGGGCGGGGGCAAGCGGCGCGTCGCCGCGTTGGCCAGGCGTGAGGATGAGCTTCAGTGGCCGTCCCAGCCCATCGACGGCCATGTGGATCTTGGTTGTCAGTCCACCTCGGGAACGCCCCAGAGCCTGATCCCCCCTTTTTGGCCGCCGCCCTTTCCGGTGGCCGCCTGCTGGTGGGCGCGCACCAGACTGGAATCCAAAGAGACATAGTCATTGTCCGGCTCATCGATAAGGTGTTCGAAGACCTGTTCCCAGACCCCCGCATTCGCCCACCGGGTGAACCGCTTGTGCACACTCTTCCATTTGCCATAGCGTTCCGGCAGGTCATGCCAGTGCGCCCCCGAGCACAGAACCCAAAGGACACCGTTCACAAACCGCAGATTGTCCTCGCCTGAACGCCCGGGATCGCCCGGTTTGCCGGGAAGCAGACCAGTAATCCTCTGCCACTGCTCAGGTGTAAGTTCGTAGCGCTTCGCTCTCGCCATGATCGGGCTCCAGAAAAAAGAATCTGGAACCCCATGAATCACACATCAAAACAAAACAGAACCCTGAATGGCGATTCTGCCTAGTGCCCGACAGGGCGAACCAGCGGTGGTCTTTGGGCTTCGTCTCTGACGCTCTGTCCGATGGCCAGCGGTTCCGCGTTCTGTGCATCGTGGATGATTGCACCCGCGAAGCCCCGGCCACCATTGTGGACCGATCCATGTCTGGGCGATGCATGACAAGGGAACTGAGTGACCTGATCAGGCGACGCGGCAAACCCGATGTGATTGTCAGCGACAACGGAACGGAAATAACATCTCAGGCCGTCCTGGTATGGTGCCAGGACGCCGGCATCGGCTGGCATTATGCTCCAGGCAAGCCCATGCAGAACGCATTCGTGGGGTCATTCAACGACAGCCTTCGGGACGAGTGCCTGAACGAGAACCTGTTCGGCAACCTCGCCGAGGCGCGCCGGATCATCGAAACATGGAGGATCGATTACAACATCAACAGACCACACACGTCGCTGGACGGGCAGACCCCAACCGAGTTTGCGCAACAGCTACGTTCCGCCGGACCGGCTCTACGCGCCAAGTGCCGAGGTGACCACATTTCCCGGCGTGGACGGCCCGCCGCCGGTTGAAACACGTCTGGCGGCCTGATGACCCGGGAAAATTTACCTACTGCATGTTGAATCTCCTTGCAATGTTCCGCAAATGTTCTTATATAAATGCATCAGATGACGGTGCATTGCAAGTGGATTTATCAACTATGTGTTCAATCAAAATTGAACGTTTGATTGCATGTATAAATCACTGACCGGTCAAAGCATTGGCATCGAAAGGCCGTATTCACGTGATTGATTGACGCAGTAGAGGTTCTATTTATTGAACATGTTGACACGCTCGCACGTTCAAGCATAGGTTGCAGGCTCATCGGATCCGCATACGGGGGCAATCGTGACGGATAAAGCAGAC
>JANQIR010000241.1 GCA_028282065.1 Aestuariivirgaceae bacterium | reverse complement strand
TTTCAATCCACGCCCCCGCGAAGGGGGCGACACGCGAATGCTTGCTTGTCTTCACTGTCGCGGCGGTTTCAATCCACGCCCCCGCGAAGGGGGCGACCCATGAGTTTGGTAAAACTGCGTTCCTGCAGGAGGTTTCAATCCACGCCCCCGCGAAGGGGGCGACGGGCGCAGTGTAACCCATTACAGAAAAAGAACAAATCGCATGGAAACTGCGAACCCACACATTTTTGCAAGGCCGATCAGCCCGGAAACCGCTCGTTTTCAAGAATTTCTTCACAATTTCAAACAGCTGCCAGGAACGCGAACGTCCCAGGGTTTTTCCGGCCGCTTGTGGTTCGCAGCACGCCGGGAAGCGGCCAGGAAGCAAACAGGGGCGGGCCATCAGAAAATGAGCGGACCATCCAGGTCCAATGCCGGTTTCGCGCCGACATGATCAACCCTGCGTTTCCAGTTCGCACCCAGCATGTAAAAGCGCAGGCTATCCAATTCCGGATCGATAAGGTCTATCAGTCTTTGACGTAAAGCAGTCCACTGCGCCGGATCGATTTGACACTCAAAGACCGAGTACTGAACCCGTTGACCGTAGTCCAGGCACGCTTTGGCGACACGCCTCAAGCGAGCCTTTCCACCCGGACTTTCGGTGCGCACATCGTATGTGATCAATACCAGCACGCCTATCTCCAAAAGTAAGACGGATAACCGTCAAGGTCACCACGCAAATGACGCGCCAGCAATTGCGCCTGGATTTGCGGCATCAGGCCCAGAGAAATATTCTCGTCCAAAAACGCATGCCGCAGCACGTCCCGCTTGCGCTCCTGATAGGCCTTCAAGACGGTCGTGCGGCCATCTTCGTCAAGCAGCACCGCTCCGGTCTCTTCCGTGCGGAAATCACTCGGGCTCAGTTGCCGCCGGTTAACCAGACTGAGACACAGACGATCGGCGACAGGTGCGCGAAACTCCTCCATGAGATCGAGCGCGAGACTCATCCGGCCCGGCCGGTCGCGGTGCAAAAACCCCATCTGCGGATCAAGGCCGACCGTCTCGGCGGCAGCCCGGCAATCCTGAGCCAGCAACACATAGAGGAAGGACAAGACGGCGTTGACAGCACTAAGCGGCGGACGGCGAGACCGGCCGGTGAAACGGAATGCCGGCTCACGATTGCGGATGAGATGATCGAAGATGCCGAAATATGCATTCGCGGCATCGCCCTCGTAACCGCGAAGCTTTTCCATGTCTTCGGCCGCCAAAGCCAGCCGGGCCATATCCGCCAGCCGCTGCTGCACCGTTTCCAGGCAATTAAGGGCTTCGGCCTGCATGGACGACCCATAGTCGCGCAGATAACGCCGTATCACGCTGCGCTGGTTGGCAGCCTTGGCGGACACCATCGCCCGCGCGACCGACAGCGCGAGCGTATCGTTCAATGTCTGGCGATGTTGGGCACGGCGCAGAAGGACATTGCCCGACTGCGGCCCTTCGACCCGTGCCAGAAACCGGCCGTAGACACTCAGATAGGTAATGGAAATCCCACATTCGGCGCAAAATGACATGACCGCCGGTGAGACCGCGACCTGTCCGAAACAAACAATCTGGCCAAGCAGATGCGCCGGCGCGCGGCCGCGCTCCTTGCCGTCAACCTCGACAACCACATTCTGCCCATCCTTGCGCACCCAGGCACCATCGGACGTAACGTAGAGCGTGTTGAGCAGCTTCTTCATTCCGGCACCGCGCCCCCTGCCGCCATACGCGACAGCCACGCCGCGATGCGTGGCGGCGACTGCAGGCGTTCAGGCCGACAGTCCTGTTTCAGCGAACAGGCATCGCATTTCTTCGGTTCATACTCAGCCACAGGCAAGACGCCCGCCGCCATGGCCGAATGCGCTTCCATTGCGACACGTTCCGTCAAGGCCCTCAACTCATCGTCAAAGACCACGGGCTTGCGCCGCCGGTTCTTGCCGTAGAACAAAGCGCCTTCGCCAACCTTGGTGCCGCACATTTCCTCAAGGCACATGGCCTGCGCACACAGCTGCACCTCATCGGCCCGGTGCGGCTTTGGCCGACCACGCTTGTACTCGACGGGATAGGGCTGCGGCGGTTTGCCATGCAGTTCAACCACATCGCAAACCCCGTGCAGCGCCAGGCGTTGCGAGGCAATCTGTACCGACCGAAGCACCTTCACGTCGCGCCGTGTCTCTGCCCCGCCGGCATCTGCGCGGGCATGCAGCACACGGCCTTCGGCGGTGTAGACGTTCTCGGTCCAAAGCCTCTCGACATGGATCAGCGCACACTGGCGCGGACAGTACAGCCAGTGTTGCAGGGCCGAGACCGGCAGGCTGTCGTCAGAACGGCTCAACGATGCTGATACCCTGTGGCAGGTCCGTGTCGTCGACCTCGATCCTGTAGTCGCAGTAGGCACGGGCCGGTGGCCAGTTGTCCGTTCTGGGATCGCCGGCCAGATGTTCCGAGCCATTGCTGCGGCGATGTACCTTGACCCGGTCGAACAGTTTGTGAGCTTGGGCATTGCCAAGCGCGCAGTCGTGACGGAACGCGATCAGACGGCGTCCAGCCATCATGCCACGGGCCGCGGAGCGATCATGATCGAACATGTCGCGGAAAGAATTCCACACCAGCTCCAAATCCTGCTCGGAAAAGCCGGTACGTTCGGCCAGCTTGGCGTTGATGAAACCATGCACACGGTAGAGCCCATAGGGCACAATGTGCTTGCGGCCCATTTCTCCTTCTTCTTCATCGACATCCGCCACACGGGTAATGGTCTGCTCAAGCGGCATAATCGGCTCGGCGGACCTGGAAAATGACAGTTGAACCGGCCCGCGAACCTGCCCGGCATTAGGCCCTGTCGACAACACAGCGCCGAACGCGCGAATGTCGAAATACTGACTGGCAAGCCATTCCTGCAAAAGACGGATATCTTCCTGAGACCGCTTCTTCGCCTCTTTCGTCTCCCATCCTCCGTTTTTCTTACGAAAGGTCGGAAGATCGTTGACTTCGCAAGCTTCTGCGATTTTGGGGTTCAGAGGTTCACGCTCACGAATGAAAATACTCGCGCCCGGTTGATCGTGAAGATCGATATAGTTGCGGATCTTTCTTTTCAGGCAGACATCACTCACCAGTCCATGTCTGGTATCAGGATCCATACGTGGCATGGTACCAGCATCGGGATCGCCATTGGGATTGCCGTTTTCGACATCGAAAAAGTACACAAAATCATAGCGATTCTGCAGTGCGGTCATTCTACATCCTCCTCGCTGGTCGTTCCGGCGGCTTCGGCTGCATCCTCCGGTCTTTCAAAAAAACTGTTCCACTGGTGATAGAAGCCGACGAAGAACTGCGCCTGTTCCAACATTGGCAACGTAGCCGGGAACTCATAGTCTTCTGGAAGCTGTTGAAGGATCCGCGAAATTGCAGCGTCTGCCTTCCTGCCGTAAGCAGCTTTTGCGCCGCCAGATTTCTTGAGGCCGGCCCGGTTGTTTTCGTAACCGCGCATCACAACGGGAAAGACACGCCGCGGGCTCGCTGACGCACCCGCCATATATTTGTCGCGGATGGTTACATTGCGTTGGATGTAGCTGTGTTCGGCATAGGCATAGGCCGCAAACAGACGGCCTAGCAGATAGGTTGACCTGTCCGGCTTATCGTCTTTGTTTGGGCTATCAGGGATAGTCTCTTCGCTTAGGTGCACTGGGATTATCTCCTTTCTGAAATTTCTGTTGACGCAGGCTTTGCAGATGGCAGCGCGCGGGCCTGACACTTTGCCTTCGGCACGAATGCGCCCGATGACAGCCGAAAAGAGCGTCATCGGATAGTTTGTGCCGAACAGGACGGCACGCATAAGCTCTCCATCCAGGCGTTTCGGTATGTTTTCTTTCTTGCGCTGGACAGCTGTTTCGTAAAGCAAAGCCTGCGCCTTTGGTGGTCCGCTCCAAGGCCTGGGTTCAATCTCAAGGTCGTTCCAAAACCTTCGAACCTTTTCGTTGAAATCACCGAATGTTCCCGGATACCAAAAGCGCACCACCAGTCTTGCGGCATTGGGAGCAAGGCCGAGGATATAGACGTTTACGTCCTTGAATTCAGGATCGTCCCGCGCCTTGCCTTCGGCTTTCAGGTCGGCAGAATCACGCAACTCGTTTTCGGCATTCACCTCAGCGGACGTTCGTTCCTTTCTGACGATACCGCTGTCAGTTTTCTTTTCATCGCCGCCTATAAGGTCACCGGTCATAAACCCTTCAATGGCTCGCGCAACAGCCTGATCGGGCGCTTCCGCCCAGAACACGGTTGCCGTATCGCCAATGCGGACATTTCGGGTCGAGCCTTTCATGAGCAGCGCGTTCAGCGCCACACCATAGGCAGCGGCACGGCCCTCGCTCACCGGCGCATTCGCACCCTGCACCTTGCCGAAGGACTCGTAGGCATCATCGTTAAAGGACACAATGGACGCACCTGAACTTTGCGCGCCATCAACGTTCTTGATCAACGGATGCAGGCGGCTGACCGGTGCCCGTTCCCCTGAGATCAGGCAGAAAGCTTCATCACCGCCACCGGCTTGCGCCTGAATCAGATCTATGGCCGCGTGCCGGTCGTGGATGTACCCCGAGGAAGCACCGTCCTTCAGCCTGAAGACAATGTTCTGGTCCAGCGCCTCGGCCCGATAGCCGCGTTCCTGGAACATGTCCGGCTGCCAGGTCTCCAGAAACCGTTTCAGGGCCACCAGGCCCGGGTCATTGGTGCCGGCCAGCAGCTCTGCATGCATCTCTTTGAAGGCATCATGTTCCTGCAGGGTGCGCTTTGCCTGTCCGGCCAAGATCGTGCCGTCCGCAGCCTCTATCGCGGTGACGCCAAGCACATAGGCCGTCTTGTCCCACAACATGTTGGGCGCAATTCCGGAACTGCGCTTGACGGCAGATGGAACCGCCAAAACCTTCGGCACCATCTTATTGCCCTTGGCGTTCGGTACCATCAGGTTGTCGAACCGGGCCACGCTGCCATCCGGGTTGAGGACGATGCGATAACCGATCTTCTCGTTGGAATAGCCTGGCCTTGGAACCTCGCCGGCCTGCTCCATGCGGTCATAAAGTGTTGCGAGCGCCGTCAGAACAGTCATTGCGCCATGGCCTCCCGGCGCGCGGCCTTTACATCAATGACGCCGTTGTCGAGCCGGGCGCGGAAGAACCGGGCCTCCATGCCGCGCGCATAGTCGATGTCATAGAGCATCCAGCCAAGATCACGCTCACGCTGACTTTCCGGCAGCGAGGTTTCGGGAAACGCCTCCACCAGTTCGAAATCGGCGGGAAACTCGCGCACGCCGAGATAGGGCCGGTGGTAGCACTGACCACGCGCCGCCCGGCGGCGGAACATCTCTAAGTGTTTGGCCTCGTTGTCCCCCGCCTCCGCCTTGGGAGTCATCTCAAAATGCGCTTCGATGCAATAGGCAACATCGCGCAAAGCCAAAGTGGCGCGTTGCTGGCGATCCTCGTCGACGATCAGATGCAGCCCTGCCAGCGATCCGCTGTTCATGGCCATCTTGGCGTTGCGGGCGGACACCTTGGAGCCGACCTCGTTGCGGCGGATATTTTCGAACCGCACCGGCTTCAACACATGGATACGGTCGATCACCCAGCGAATAGCCGGCTTCCAGTGAATGGCCTCCAGAATGCCGCGCCCCGCTGAAGGCGTTATCACGTCGTAACTGACCCGCTCGACCTTCATTTCCGGCCGGGTGAAACAGGCGTAATCGCCCCAAATATGCAGCTTTACTCCATATGACATCCGATCAGCCTCTTTATAGTGCGGCAGGACCTGTTGCCAGGCCCTGCCTCTGCTATCCTGCACACAAAAAATATATCAAATATTTCAATCCACACCCAATATACAGGATGACGTTTAGCGCAGCCAACGAAAGAGTTCAAAAACAAGACGCACAAACCAAAAGAATACTTGAAGAATCACCATTGTTAAGGTCAAAAATCTATGCGGATCTTTGGGCATGTGCACGAGCTCCTTTAGGCAGCACCACCTACCTAGTATAGAAACTACCAACCACATGTCAACTTCATTTGATATATATTTTGATGTCTAAAGCACCATCATCCCCAAATCCTCTGCATTCTCAAAACCCAGTCCGGCGCGGTCGTCATAGAGTTGGGCGTTGTCCAGCATCACGAACTGGCTATCGAACTCCGCCTGACGCCAGAAGGACGCCGCGCCCGCACCGAGCAATTTCTTGCAGGCCCATTCGGGCACCTGCACCTGATAAGGCTGCAGTTGCCGCGCGATGACCCCGGCATGCGGGATGCGCTGCAGTGTCTCAAGCAGATCCGGCGGCACACCAAAGCTACCACCGCAGACGACCACCGGCACGGCACCGTCCTGTATGATCCGGTAGGCCTTGGCGATGCCGGCAAAGGCGAAGTCCAGTTTGCCGGCATTGGCGATCGCATTCATGATGCCGCCTTCGAGCGCCGTGCCGCAGCCTACGACGTGATCGAGCTGGGCCGAAAACTGCTCATACAGTTCCAGCGAATAGTCCCGGATGGCCTCAGGCGCCAACAGGTCTTCATGATCCGGCACGATCCTGCTGGCAACTTCGGCGAATGTTACAATGTCCAGCGGCGGCCGGTGTTCCGACTGCGGCTCGAAAACGAAGACCTGCCCCAGTCCCGGCAGGCTGCCTTCCCGGTTGCAGCGGCCGGCCGCCTGGGTGATCGAGTCGATGCCATGTATAGCCCGGTAGACGACGGGAAAATCCACATCCACGCCGGCTTCGATCAGCGAGGTGGCCACCAGCCGTACCGCCAAAGCCTTGCCATCTCTAGGCTTGAGGCGCGTGCGGATGTCAGCCAATACCGTACGGCGGTGCACCGGCGTCATGGCGTTCGTCAGCAGGGCGCTGCCCGGCTCATCGCGCAGCGCCTCGAACAGGGCGCGGGCGTGGTTGCGGTTGTCGACAATGGTCAGGATCTGATGCTGCGCCGCCATATGCGCCGTCAATTCCTCGTCGCTTAGTGGACCGACATGCCGGACCTCGGTCCTGCGCAAGCGCTTATGCAGGCCGGCAGGGTCCGGCGCCAGTTCCCGGTCCGGCCCCAGGTCAAGCGCTTCATCGGCTGGAAACCCCGCCTGACGGGTCACCGCAGGCTGCGTCGCGGTGCACAGCACGAGGCTTGAGCCGTATCCCCGGGCCAGCTCATTGATAGCGGCCAGCGATGGCCTGAGCAGCCTGAGCGGCAGGGTCTGGGCCTCATCGAGAATGACCACCGATTGCGCCAGCCGGTGCAGCTTGCGGCATTTCGACGGCCGGTTGGCATAAAGGCTCTCGAAGAACTGCACAGCCGTGGTCACCACGACCGGACGGTCCCAGTTCTGGGCCGCCAGGCGAATGCGCTCCGACTGGGTTTCGTCTTTCAGGCCATCCCAGTCGAAGGCCGAATGATGCTCCAGGACCGCATCGTCATCCTTTAATGCGTCGCGAAACACGGCGGCCGTCTGCTCGACGATCGACATGTAGGGGATCACATAGATAACCCGCTTCAGGCCGTGGCGTATGGCGTGATCCAGGGCAAAGGCGAGTGACGCAAGCGTCTTGCCGCCGCCGGTCGGCACGGTCAGCGTGAACAGTCCCGGTGAAAGCTCTGCCTTCTTGCGCACATGCGTCAGGATCTCACCGCGGATATCGTTTATGCCGCCAGGCTCTCCCGCCAACTCCGACATGTGTTGATCCAGATGGGCCCGCAAAGAGCTCAGCGATCCCGTCCAGCCGCGCGGCGATTTCGCGCCGTTAACGCCGTCATAGAACTTCTCGGTCTCCAGAAAGTCGGCATCGACAAGGGCGGAGAACAGCATGCGGGTGAAGAACTGATGGCGGTACATATTCTCCTGACCGGGCACTTCACCTTGCAGCGGCAGGGGTATGTGGTCTTCAAGCGAAGGCAGGGAAAGCCAGTCCGGGAGTTCTAAGTCTTCAGCCTCGCGCAGACGTTCTTCCAATGACGACTGCAAACGGCCCGGCACGCTGCCCATGCCATTGGGCAGGCCCGAATGGTGCCCGGCAATGCAGAAGGCAATGAGCTTGCCCCACTTTTCATATGGCGTTTCTGCATAACGCTCTACTGCGTAGCGCGCACCTTCGCCGCTATGTGACACACGAACCGCCTCGCCACGAACCCTCGCCTGGAACCTCGGCTTGAGCTTGCCGAAATCGTGCATCTCGCCCAGAAACTCGCCGAAGTTGGCTGCGCCAAAAGCTTCACAAAATAAGGCCGCGCGCGCTCCCACATTGACCGAATGATCCTCCAGCAATTCCCAATCTGAAGGGCTCTTGCCTTTAACCGAGTGGGCAAATATACGCCGGTCCGCTGTCACGGATTTGCATTTCGCCAATAACAGGCCATGCGCAGCACCCCCGTAAGCAATAGTTCAAATAAGACTAACCCAAATCTCCATTATCATGAGCATAAATTGCCAGAAATCCATTTGATCTGCATCAAATATTATAAAAACCGATATATCAATTCACTGATTTGAATACACACACAATTTACCTCCGTACTCGGAGTATTTTTGAATCGTGATTGCTGACCTGCCCGGACGATCAGAAGAAGAAACTGGACTTGCGGCAACCTTCAGGGTTCACCCCTGGGGGAGCCGCAAGCCCAGTCTGCAAACACACCGATTTCGGCGGCGTTACAAAGTAACCGCCTTTGTCTCAAGATATTCGTGGAAGCCCTGCGGCCCGGCTTCCCTGCCATTGCCGGATTGCTTGTAGCCGCCAAACGGCACGTCATAGTCTGCAGCATTGCCGTTTACATTGACGACACCGGCCCTGAGCTTTCTGCTCACCCTATTGACGCGCTCGCTGTCGCTCGACTGAACGAAGGCGGAAAGGCCATAAACCGTATCATTTGCAATCTCGATGGCCTCTTCTTCCGTATCAAACGGCAAAATCGCCAGAACCGGGCCAAAAACCTCCTGACGCGCGATGTTCATGTCATTGTTGACATCGGTGAAAAGGGTTGGCCGCACATAATACCCCTTGTTGAAACCATCCGGCAGGCCAAGCCCTCCGGCAGCCAGGCGCGCACCGTCGTCAATGCCGACCTGAATCATCCGCTGAACGTTTTCAAACTGGCGCTTGTTGACAACAGGCCCGATGTGATCGCCCTCTTCCATCGGGTCACCGACCTGAGTGTTCGCCACCTCGGCGGTCACAAGCTCAACGACTTCATCATACACGCTGCGTTCAACCAGAAGCCGCGAAGCGGCATCGCAGGACTGGCCGTTATTGTTAAAGCAGCTGTCAACGGAGATCTTCGCGGCCTCTTTCAGATCGGCATCGGCAAACAGCAGGTTCGGCGATTTCCCGCCAAGCTCCAGGGTGACCCGTTTGATTGTGTCGGCGGCAGCCTTGGTGATCGCTTTGCCGGCTTGGGTGGACCCGGTAAACGACACCATATCAATATCGGGGTGAGAAGAGATTGCCGCGCCGACGCCGGGGCCATCACCATTGACCAAATTGAAGACACCTGGCGGACAGCCGGCCGCATCGATCACCTCCGCCAGCATGATGGATGACAGTGGGGAATATTCGCTCGGCTTGAGAACGATCGTACAACCGGCGGCAAGAGCCGGAGCGACCTTGATCACGATTTGATTGACCGGCCAGTTCCACGGCGTGATCATGCCAACGATGCCGACGGGCTCGTCGATCAGAAGGGATCCCCCCCGCGGAGAAGGCCGTTCAAACTGGTGCTCCTTCAAGGCTT
This sequence comes from Aestuariivirgaceae bacterium, assembly GCA_028282065.1. GTDB lineage: Bacteria > Pseudomonadota > Alphaproteobacteria > Rhizobiales > Aestuariivirgaceae > JANQIR01. The sequence continues at coordinate 1,270 of JANQIR010000241.1, read as the reverse complement.
CGATGGCCGCTTCCATGTGGCCGGTACCAACCGGCATTTGGACTTCCCGCGAGAACGACATTGTGGTGCCCATTTCCAGGGGCATGATCTTTATAAACTCTTCCGCCCTTGAGTTGTAGATTTCAATCATACGCTCAAGCAGCGCGACGCGTTCGTCTACTGTGCTGAACTGCCAGCTTTCGAACGCGTTCTTGGCCGCTTCTACGGCCAAATCGACATCTGCTTTGGAACCAAGTGCTATCGTTGCGACCTTTTCCTCGTTGCCAGGATGAATCACGTCAAAATCGGTGCTCTGCACCGGATCGACCCATTCGCCGTTGATATAAAACTTCTTGTAGTTGTCCATTTTTGTCATCCTCATAGCCGCAAGAGCTTCTAAAGTTGCAGGCAAAAGCGATTTTCGTTGCCGCGGGACGATGTAAGATAAAAGCCAGTGCTCGGCAATCGTTGAAACGTTGCCGGCACCCGGATGGATAAAACCAGCACAGCGGAAGGTTTCTTGCGGCACGCAAGAGCGTGGTTCAGCGCGTTCAGGCGAATATGAAGTCACCTTGCGTAAGGCTGCCCGGTGTTACTCCGTCCAACGTGATCTTCGACCTATATCCGCCAGGTGCCAACGGGGCTCTCACCGTAATGATGGGTGGCCGTGAACAGATGCCCGAGCGAACCGCTCCCGAGACCAGACATGTTCTCCGCTGTCACGCCCGGACGGTTCAGCAGAATGCTCTCTTTGCCTGACGGAGAGATCAGGCGCACCGCCATGTCGCCAATGCGGCTGTGGTCGATATCGAGGAACACCTCGACATACTCGACCTCCTTGACTGCGGCCGCAGATGTTGCCGTCACATCTATAAACCTGCCGCGAAAATCCGGGATCAGCAATGAAAGGGGTGCAAGATTGGTGATCGTTAGAGCTTCGTTGGCCACTGTCGACGTCTTGGTCCATGTCTGGGCCAGCCGGACAGCGGCATGGGCGTCGACCAATCCAAAACCTTGGTCTTGGCTGACGTGAAGCCCACCGTCATTGCAGTTCGCGCCACCTTGTTCACCAAACAAACACCCCCTCCCGGCGGGGGACCGGGAGAGGGGTGGGTCAAGGTAAGGGGGGGGGAGGATTGGGGATCATCCTCACCAATTGACGGACCGCTTCGGCTTGTAGACCGGCGTCGCCTCAGGATCGAAGTTCGTGTCGAACTCGCGATACTTGCCCTTCACCTGGCGATGCGGATATTTCTGGATCAGCGCCATGTGTTCCTGGATCATCCGCGAC
>JANQIR010000172.1 GCA_028282065.1 Aestuariivirgaceae bacterium | reverse complement strand
TTGCCAAGCCGGGCATCGTGTTCGGCTGCACCATGGTGTTCATGCTGTCGGCCGGCGCGCTGGCCGCGCCGCAGATCCTTGGCGGACCCTCCAGCCTGTGGTTCACGCAGATCATCTATCAATGGTTCAATACCGGACAGAACTGGGCGCGCGGCTCGGCATATGCTGTCGTGCTGCTAATCACCTGCATTATTTTCGTTTTGGCCTTGATGCGGCTGTTCAAGGTGCCGATGGGTGAGATCGGCAAATGAAGACGAACCCGCTCCTCAAGATCATGCTGGCAGCCTATCTGGTGGTGTTTTTCGGCTACCTGCTTGGCCCGCTTGTGATCATGAGCATTACGGCGTTCAATTCGCCGGCCTTTCCGAAAGCCTCTCCCTGGGAATGCCTGACCTTCGAGTGGTTCGACGTGCTGGCCAACGATACGCGGATCCGCGAAAGCCTAGTTAACAGCGCCTGGGTCGGAATGGGCGCGGTGACCTTGTCGGTCATTCTCGGTCTGGCTGGTGCCTTGATGCTGACCCAGATCTGGCCACGGATGCGCGCGACCTACTACACCATCGTCATTGCGCCGATTTTGATACCGGGCGTGGTCCTGGGCATTTCCACCCTGGTGTTCTGGGGCCGTATCAATCAGATGCTCGGTTTCACCAATGACAGCATCCTGCAGAACGGCATCCTGCTGACCGTTCTTGGCCAGTCCACGTTCATCGCCTCTTATTGCATGCTGGTATTCATTTCGCGGCTGCAGCGTTTCGATCCGGGTCTCACCGAAGCTGCGCTGGATCTCGGTGCGACGCACGTTCAGGCATTTCGCAAGATCCTGCTGCCATTCCTGCGCCCGGCGATTGGATCTGCGGCAGTCATCGCTTTTCTGGCGTCGTTTGAGAACTACAACACCACGACGTTTACCTTCGGCACCTACCCGACGCTGACCATCGAGCTGTCTCAGAAGGTGCGCTACGGCATCAATCCGTCAATCTCCGCCCTGGCGGTGATTATTGTGGGATTGACGGTTTTGGGTGCGCTGGTTCACGAAGTCTACAAGCGCCGCGAGCAGCTCGCGCTGGCAAACGGCGCACCGGTCGGTGCCGTGCAAAGCGGGTTTAGGCTCCCGGGGTTCCTGTCCGGAAATCCGGCCGCGGTGATCCTGGTGCTCTTGGCTTTGAGTTTTGTTGGAACGCTCTGGTTCTCCCAGGTCTACAGCCCTCAGGCCTGTAAGCTGGAGGTTCGCGAAGAAAAACGCAAAGCCGCTGAGGAGCGTATCCGCCAGTTGCAGGAACGCCAGAAGCAGCGTCAGCTCGAGCGCCAGATGCAGGGCCCGAAGGTCTTCGACCAGAAAACGCCGCCGGCAGGCGCCAATCCAGGCCAGGGAACCTTCGGTGACGTATTCGAACCCAAGAACCTGAACGAGACGGGACCAGGTGCCACAAAGCCACCGGCCGGCACCAACCCCGGCAAAGGAACGTTTGGAGACGTTTTCAATCCTGGTAACCTGGATGATGCCGGACCGAAGAAAGAAGAACCGCCCAAACCCAAGGGCAACGATGGCTCGTCGCTGAACCCGGGGCAGGGGACGTTCGGCAATGTCTTTGACCCGAACAACCTGGGGACGTCGTCAGGCACCAAGGAAGGTGGCGGCAACCAGTAGACAGCGCTGGGAAGGGGATAGTGGACAGGCCTTGCGGTCCCGACCCTTTGTTCTGGATCAGTTAGGCCAGGGCAGCGACCAGGTCTTCACCGTGGTGAAGAACTTCATCGCTTCGAGAACGCCTTCCTTGACGCCATTGCCGCTGTCCTTGATGCCGCCGAAAGGCGACATCTCGATCCGGTAGCCGGGAGCTTCCCAGATATTGACGGTGCCGACATTCAAACCCTCGATGAAAGACGTGATGCGCGGCAGGGAGTTGGTGCACACACCTGCCGACAAGCCGAACGGTGTCGAGTTTGAAATCTCCATGACCTTTTGATCGTCATCCGGCACCCTGACGATGGGTACAACGGGGCCGAATGTTTCCTCGAAAACAAGCTCGCTTTCATGCGGAACATGGTCGACGACAATGGGTGGCAGCAGGGCGCCCTGACGGCCCGGATCGTACAGGACCTGTGCACCCTTCTTGGCCGCGTCGTAAACCCGTGCTTCGAACGTTTCGGCTGCTTTCGAGTGGATCACACAGCCGAGCTGCGTTTCGGGGTCGAGTGGATCGCCGAACCTGATCTGCTTGGCCTTGTCCAGAATCTTCTCAACCAGCCGGTCGGCAATGCTTTCCTGCGCCAGAATGCGCTTGACCGCCGTGCAGCGCTGGCCCGAATTGGCCGTTGCACCCGCCACCGCGATAGTCGCTGCCTTCTCCAGCCCGGCATCGTCCAGGTCGTTGAGCACGATCAGTGGGTCGTTACCGCCAAGTTCCAGCGCGGCGCGCTTGTAACCGGCCTTGGATGCAATCAGCTTGCCCACCGCCACGCCGCCAGTGAAGGTGATGACATCGATATGCTCGTTCGTGACCATTTCATCGCCGATATCTTGCGGCCATCCGGTTACCACCTGGAACATTTCCGGCGGCAGGCCCGCCTCATAAAGCAGATCGGCAAGGGTTAGCGCCGTCAGTGGCGTCAACTCGGTCGGTTTGCAGACCATGCAGTTGTTGGTCGCTATGGACGGTGCGATCTTGTGGGCCACCATGTTGAGCGGATGGTTGAAGGGCGTGATCGCCGATATGGCCCTTAGAGGTTCGCGCTTGGTGAAGATCTTGCGCTGCTTGCCGTTTGGTGTCAGGTCGCAGGAAAAGATCTGGCCATCGTCCAGAATGGCAAGCTGACCGGCCAGCGTGAAGACATCGTAGGAGCGGGTGGTTTCGTAGATCGCGTGCTGCTGGCATATGCCCAGTTCGAGCGTCAGAACCTCGGCGATGGCCTGTTTGCGCTCGCGGATCAGTTCTGCCGTCCGGAACAGGATCTGCTGACGTTCGTAGCGGGTTAGTTTCGGCGTGTAGCCGGATGCGATCTCGAAGGCGCGCGCGGCATGTTCCGCCGTGCCCGCCGGAACGGTGCCTATAACCTCGTCCGTGTAGGGATAGTGAACCTCAACGACATCCTTGGTTTCAACCTTCTCACCGCCGATACGCATGGCCTCGGAAATAACCCCACGCCGTGCTGTAATATGATTCATCGAAGCCTCCATGTCGCAGGACGGTCCAAAAGTCAAAAGCGATTACCGCGCGGCAGCAGCCACGTCAGCGATGTGATTGCAGCCGATAGAAAATGCATCGAAATTGCGCAGGTTTTCGCCAAGATTGCTGGTCTTCCGGTTCACGATGATAGGAATTTCCTGTTCGGTGATCCCGCCATGCGACCGCAGGGGTTCCTTCAACCCGGACAGGTCGTGCCGGTCCGCGCTGGTTCCGATCACCTTTGAAGACTGGCCGCCTCCGGAAACCACGATCAAGTCTCCCATGCGGTCCTCGGGCAGTTCGTACAGGATACAGCCCTGCGCGCGGGTGTAGCAGGTGTCGATGCCCTCAATCTGGCGGACACGCATGCAAAGCTCGCCAGCATCGGCATCATCGGGAAGATAGACCGTGGCAAACGACCCAAGCGCCCCGTGATGCACCACGTAGGGATCGGTGATCGGCAAAATCACGGTGGCGCAATCCTTGCCGAGCCACTCGTCGAAAACATCCTGCAGATACAGAACATCCGGCGAACCATCCGCCAGATGCTTATCCTTCATGCCGTGATCTGCCGTTAGGACGATGGTCGCACCCATGTCGTCCAATGCGCCAAGGTAACGGTCCATCATGGCATAGAAGCTGTTCGCGCCTTCAGAGCCCGGGGCGAACTTGTGCTGCACGTAATCCGTTGTCGACAGATACATGAGGTCCGGCCGGTGACTTTCGAGCAACTTGACGCCCGCCGCAAACACGAACTGCGACAGTTCCGCCGAATAGACGTCCGGTACCGGCATGCCGACCATGTCGAGCACATTCTCGATCCCGTGAGTTGCCGATGTACACTGGTCGGCCTTTTCGGAGGAAAAACTCACTGCCGTTCCATTGGAAAAGTCCAGCCCGTTGCCAAGCAACAGCCGCAGCTTGTCCTTGGCGGTTATGACCGCAACGCACGCGCCGGCTTCCTGGAACGCGGCAAAAATCGTCGGTGCGCGCAGAAACCTCGGATCGTTCATCATCACCTCATCGCCCGTTTCCGGGTCCAGCAGGTAATTGCCGCAGATGCCATGGACTGCGGGCGGGCGCCCGGTGACGATTGAGAGATTGTTGGGATTGGTGAAGCTGGGGATAACGGAAGCCCCGCGCAGGTTCTCGCCCTTGCCGACGATCCGCTGCAGGTTGGGCATGAGCCCATCGGCCATTGCGGTTTCCATATAGTCGGGTTCGCTGCCATCGCAGCAGATCACCACCAGCGGGTTCTTCGGCCAGTGATAGTCGCGTCCATTGACGTGAATGATTTTGTCTTCCATTCCAGTTGGTTGCTCCGTTTTCCGGACTCTATTTGCGAGCCTGGCGCCGTGCCCTTACTCTTCCTTGCCCTTCAGATCGCGTACGCCCATTTCGCGCAACACATCTCTAATTGCGTCAATGACAGCTTCCATCACCTGATCGTTGAGTTGCCCGATCGTGCCGATGCGGAAGCTGTCCCGGCCGGTAAGCTTGCCGGGGTAAATCGCAAAGCCGCGTTCCCGCAGCGCTCCGTAGAAGGTCTCGAAGTCGAAATGAGAGTCCTGCGGGGTCACAAACGTCTGGATGATGGGGCCGGACACGTCATCGTTGAGAAAGGTCTCAAAGCCCATCTCTTTCAAACCCGACACCAGTATGTCCTTGTTTCGGTTGTACCGCAGACGCCGCCCGGAAGGCCCGCCTTCGTCGTGCAACTCCTTTAGCGCTTCGTAGAAGGCAACCAGCGTGTGCGTCGGCGGGGTGAACCGGAACTGGCCGTTCTTCTCCATAGCCTGCCACTGGTCGTAGAGGTCCAGGACGGTGGAATGGCTCTTTCCTTGTGAGGCCTCAAGCAGATCGCGCGTGCAAATTGCGTAGGAAAAGCCCGGCACCCCTTCGATGCACTTGTTGGAAGACGACACCAGTGCATCGATCCCCAACTCGTCCACGTCGACGGGCAGGGCGCCGAACGAACTCATGGCATCGACGATCACGGTCTTGCCGAACTCCTTGGCCACTGCGCACAAATCCTCGATCGGATTGACGATGCCGGACGTCGTTTCACAGTGGACCATGAACACCGCTTCGATTGTGTCATCCTTTTTCAACGCATCGCGAAGGTTTCGTGCATTGGGTGTCTGGTTGTCTGGCTTGGAAATCTTCTTGTACGGACGATTGCCGATCCTTTCGAGGATCTTGGCGGCCCGCTCGCCATAGGCTCCGTTGATGATCACGAGTGTCTTGGCT
>JANQIR010000138.1 GCA_028282065.1 Aestuariivirgaceae bacterium | reverse complement strand
CAAGGCCACCAGGAAGACGTCTATCGAGTCAAAGTGATGGTAGAAGGACCCACGCGTGCGGCCGGAGCGGACGCATAGCTGCTCAATGGTCAGCCCGGCCGGACCGTCCTCAGCCAGCGCACGCAGACCGAGATCCAGCCAGTCGGACTTGGAATACCTTGGCATGGCCATGGGCTGCCTCCGTTCGCGCGAGCCGGGACATTGTTGTTCTATATAATACCATGAGAAATGGTATGGTACAAATGCCTGCAGGCAACTTGAGCATGCCAACTGGTCTGGCTGGAAATGAAAGGCCGACGGCCGACGGCCGTCCGGTTCCCGGATCTCCGGGCCGCGTAGTCGCGCGGTTTCGGGTCTTGCGGTTGTTGGAACTCCGGGCTGCGCAATCGCGCGTGTTCTTGGAGTGGGTCAGTGGTTGTGAACCGGCTTTTGAGCGTATTCGCGGGTGCGTGTGGTTCTGGGTTGTCCGGCTATTTGATCTGCCAGGTGATGTTGACCCGCACTCGGATGGTCAGCGAACCGGCTTCGACCGGTACGGAGGCTGCGGCCGGTGCGGCAGCGCGTTCATAGGCGCGCAAGGGGGCCGGGCTGCCGCCGTGTTCTGCAATGGCGATGATTTCGCCGAGTTCGACCCTGGCCGCTTCAGTGTAGACCTTCGCCTTCCTGAGCGCGTCTTCGGTGGCTTTTTTCCGGGCCTGGTCGCGCAGCGCGCGTGGCTCGGAAATCGTGTAACGCAGGGACTGGATTCGGTTGGAGCCGACAGTGACGACCTTGTCGAGCACCGCTCCGACACTGTCGAGATCGCGGATCTGGGCGGTCACGAAGTTAGAGACTTCGTAGCCGGCGATCTGCCGGTTTGACGGCTGTTGCAGGTTGGAACTCTGTTTTGCTGCATAAAGCGGCCTGACGGAGAAGTTCGAGGTTTGGATGTCGTTTGCGTTCAGGCCTGCGTCCTTGAGCGCTGTAATGACCGCTGTCATGTCGCGATTGTTGGAGGCCAGAGCTTCCCGGGCGGTCTTTGCCTGGCTGGTCACGCCGATGGTGACGATGGCGAGATCGGGCGGTGCTGTCACCTCGCCGGTGCCGGTGAGCGCCAAGGTGCGACGTGTTTCGTTTTCCGCCGCCGAAAGGCTGCTAAGTGGTCCAAAAATCAGCAGCAGGCAACACAGTGTCATCAATACTCGGGTCATGGCGCTGTCCTCTTGTCTGGTCCCGCCGGGCCGGCGCGTTGGCTGGAAGCAATGTGGGCGTGGAAAGTCATGTGGGCCACTATCGTAGTGTTTGGCACGGGCGGCAAGACTTGCTATAGCCCGGTCTGCCGGTTGCCTAAACCGGTTATGGTGGGCCTGTAGCTCAATTGGTTAGAGCCGACGGCTCATAACCGTCTGGTTGCAGGTTCGAGTCCTGCCGGGCCCACCAACTCTCAATGAGGCGGCAGTCACCCTGATCTGAAGCCGCCGAGTGTCGGTTCCGGTTGCAAACTTGAGCATATCCGCCACTGCAGTCGCGGCGGGATTTGGTCTGCGCAATTGCCGATAGAGGAAACCGTCGGTAATCTACCGTCCCGGAATCGGCATTGGGAAGGCTGAATGCGTCTGTCAAAGCGAACCCGTGATGCTGTCAAAGTTGCTGCGCACCTGGCGCATTGCGGCGACGTCTTGCAGTCGATACCGCAAATTGCCGAGGCCTGCGACATCACCGGCGCTAATACGTTCAAACTTATCCCGCTGATGGTCCGTGCCGGGTTTTTAGAAACCGAACGTGGTCGGGGCGGCGGGGTGCGTCTTGCCAGATCGCCCGGTGAGATAACTGTGGGCTCCATCGTTCGCGCCATGGAGAAAATAGAACGGTCTTCGCCGGAAGGTGATGATGATTTTGTCGGGGATCTTGAACACATACTCGATGACGCTTTTGAGGGTTTTCTTGAGATACTCGATCAAAACACGCTGGCAGACCTTGGTTCGGGCAAAGCACCAACGAAACTCCTTTCCGACAGCGAGGCGAAGGAGGCCTGACCTTCGCGGGGATCTCGTTGCTCTAAACAGGTGGAAGCATTATGTGGGGCCGCAGTTCGCCCGGCTCGGTTTTGACCTGAAGTCGGATACCGAAGGCCGTTTCGAGCACATCCTCCCGTAAAGTCTGCTCCGGAGTGCCGTCGGCAATCGAGCAGCCCTCATGCATGATCACCACTTCATCGGCGAATTGTGATACCAGATTGAGGTCATGCAGCACGGCAATTACACCCAGGCCCTGTTGGGCGTATCTGCGTGCAAGCTGCATTGTTTCGAACTGATGGCGGATGTCGAGGCTCGATACCGGTTCATCAAGCAACAGGTACTTCCGCTCTTCGGCGATTGGCGATCCCAGGAGCTGACACAGGACCCGTGCCAATTGCACCCGTTGCTGCTCGCCACCGGATAGTTGCTGATAGAAACGCGCCTGATAACCGCCCAGGTCGACGCTTGTCAGCGCTTCCCGGATGAGGTGTTTCTTGCGCACGCCATCCAAGCCACTTGCTGAAAGGCCCAGACCGGCGACCTCGTGGACGGTGAACGGGAACGAGAGTTCACTGTTTTGCGGCAGTACGGCACGATACATGGCGAGCTCTGCCGGTTTTGTTTGGCCGACTTCATGATCGCGGAACAGGACGTGCCCGGAGGCTGCCTTCAGTTCACCCGTGAGCAGTTTCAATATGGTGGACTTTCCAGCGCCGTTGGCACCGGCAATGGCAATCAGGCGCCCCGGTTCGAACCTGCGGCTGAAACGTGTGAGCACGGTATTGTCGCCGTATGAGAACGTGGCGTCATGCATCTCAAACATCAATGTAACCCCGCCGGCGAAGAAGCAACCAAAGGAAGAACGGTCCTCCCAGGATCGCCGTCACAATGCCGATCGGCAGTTCCGCTGGCACTACGATGATCCTGGACACCATGTCCGCGCACAACAGCAGACTTGCTCCAAGAAGTGCACAAGAGGGTAACAGGAAGCGATTGTCGGGGCCGACAATCAGACGCAACAGGTGTGGTACGACAATTCCGACAAATCCGATAATTCCTGAGACGGAGACCGCGGCGCCCACTGCCAATGCGACGAGGAACACGGCAAGCGCCTTCACCCGTTGAACATTGATACCGATGTGCAGGGCCTGGCTCTCTCCCAGCAAAAGGCCGTTGAGCCCGTTGGCGACCATGCTGGCCAGCAAGAACACGGGCAAGGTGAAGGGAATGATGGCGAAAATCTTGCCCCATGTGGCACCTGCAAGACTTCCAAGGCTCCAGAATGTCAAATCGCGCAACTGCTGGTCTGTCGACATATAGACCAGCACGCCGGTGAACGCGCCGGCCAGGGCGGCAATGGCAATACCGGCAAGCAGCATGGTCGCCGTAGAGGTGCGTCCTTTGCGGGTGGATATCATGTATAAGGCAGTGGTCGTTATCAAACTGCCGACAAACGCCGCCAGCGGCAAAAAGCCGAAACGATCAAATCCATATGACTCAAGGACAGCCGGCACGCCGAGCACAATGACGCTCATGGCAGCCAGCGCTGCGCCGGACGAAACTCCGACGAGCCCCGGATCGGCCAACGGGTTTCTGAACAGGCTCTGCATCATGGCGCCGCTGATCGCCAGTGAGGCCCCGACCAGCACCCCCATAATCGTTCGCGGCAGCCTGATATCCCAGACCACCAAGGCATGTGTCGTATGCGCCTGGTCTGGATTGTGCCACTGGGAAAGGGTGGCAACGACTGTCTCCAACGGTATCCGAATAGGTCCGACGGCCAGGGACGCCAAACATGAAACCGCCAGGCCAATGAGCAACAAACCCACAATGGCGATGCCCAGGGAACTGCGGTCGCCGTCCACCGGGCTGGCAAACTGTAAGAACGGGCTTGTGGGATCCATTTCGCTCCCCTCCGTCAGTTCACCGGTTTTGCCGCAACCGGGTCAGACAGTCCGAGCTTGGGATAGAGCTTGGATGCGAGGATTCGTGCAGCCTGCGCAACCCTGGGACCGAACCCCAACAGCAATTGACCATCCATAGTTAGAATGTGCCCGTTTTGACCTGCCGGTGTTCGTTTGATCAGGGCATTCTCCAGCAGATCCTCGACGTTCGCAGGGTGAGGGCCGCTGTCTATGAGTACGATGACATCCGGCTTTGCCAGGCTTATGGATTCTGCTGACACCTGTTTGTATCCATTGAAATCGGCAATTGCGTTGCTGGCGCCGGCCAGTTTGATGATTGCATCCGCCGATGTTTCGGCACCGCCGGCAATGAGCCGGTCCGGCCGTGCGCTCAACAAAAACAATACCCGTTTCGGTTTGCTGACTTTGCCGAGCATTTCTTGCAGCCGTTTGTAATCCGACCGGATTGCTGCGGCGATCACCCGGCCCTTTTCCTCAGCGCCTACCACAGCGGCGATCTGTCTGACTTTTGCGACCGTGCCTTCAATCGTGGTGTCGTTCTTGACAATGATCAGGTCGACCTTGCTTTGCTTCAACACTTCCAGTGCACGCGGTGGGCCTGATCCTTCCACGGCAATGATCATGGTCGGATTGACGGTCAGAACGCCCTCAGGTGCGAGGGCCCGCATGTATCCTACCGAGGTTTTTTCCTGGAGTGCGGATGGCGGATGCACGCTGGTGGAATCAACCGCAACAACCTGATCCTTCATGCCAAGCAGAAAGAGTATTTCTGTCACCGACCCTCCGATTGAGACGATGCGTGGCGTGTCGGAAGACCCTGCCACTGCAATGCCGGCGGGATGAATATCGGCAATTGCAAGCACAAGGAGGCCGCAAAGAACAAGGAAACGCTTCATGGTTTGACTCCGGGTTATTTCGTAAGGATCAGTTTGCCAAGCGATGTCCGTCTGAGCCGATAGAGCATGTCGCCATGCTCGATCAGGATCTCGTCTGCGTCTCCAAACAGATCACCTGTCGAGTAACGGCGTGGTTCACTAAGTGATTGATCTGGCTGGGTCTTGCCAACCTGTTCCCGGTCAAAATCGATCATGGCCTGTTGGATGCAGTTCAGTTTTATACATGACAAAAATTGTCATATTTAATTCTTGACTGAATTAGTCGGATTTCCTAACAAGGTCAAGGCTCATGTTGTGAATGGGTCAAGCCAGCGAGCAGCGCCAGCGGTCGAATGCCCCAGCAAAGCCAGCCAGCCAAGCAATAAAACACAGGCACTCTGCGGGGATAGGCAAATGGGGCGATTTGCACCGAACTCGTCGCTTTTGGGAGCGACGATTTTTACAACTTTGACTGTATTGGCATCGGAGGCAAGGGCAGAGAATCTGGCTGATGAAATCTTGCTTGATACAATTACGGTCACGACCAACAAAACGCCAGGCAAGACCATCAACACATTGGCGGGCGCAAGCGTGGTTACGTCGGTTGTCATTCAGAGGCACCAGCCGAACAGAGCCTCCGGCGTGTTCAACAATGTGCCGGGCGTCAACGTTCAGGAAGATAGCGACGATCCGGCGTCGGTCATCAATATTCGCGGCGTGCAGGATTTCGGGCGCGTTAATGTGATGATCGAAGGCGCGCGCCAGAACTTCCAGCGTTCAGGTCATGGCGGGGATGGTCAGGTATATATCGACCCGGCATTGATCAGCAGTGTCGACATCACCCGGGGGCCGGTCGCAACGATCAACGGTTCTGGTGCAGTAGGCGGCGTGGTCAACTACAACCTGCTTGATCCAGGCGATTTCATCCATCCCGGAGAGACGTGGGGCTTCAGCCAGACGGTTGCGTATGACACCAACCGCGACGGCTTCCTCAATAGTACGACATTGGCGGTGCAGCCTGTTGAGAGCTTTGGAATTCTGGGCAACTTCGTCTTTCGGGACGATGGTGACTATGAGGACGGCAGCAACAACACGGTGCCTTACACGGGAAAAGAGCTGGCCGCCGGACTGCTAAAGGGCAATTGGCAGATTACGCCTGAGACCAACGTCAAGTTTATCTATCTCGGACAGGACTGGGACTACACAACCGGTGCCAGCGGTGTGGTGCGTGAGAGCAAAACCACAAACAATTCGGTCATTGCAAAACTGCGGCATACCTCGTCAAACAACCCTTTGGTTGACGTTTCGGTCACGGGGTATGCAAACACGACGAAAACGGATCAGACCCGCATCAGCGGTGGACGGCTTCAGGGCAACAGGCGCTTCTTTGAGGTATCCACGTTCGGACTGGATGTCTTCAACACATCAAGGGTGGCCACAGGCGCCTTCAACCATGCTATCACCTATGGTGGAGATATCTTCCGGGACCAGGTTACGACGCTGGACCCTGGCGGCAACGGGGACGAGTTCACGCCCTCTGGCGAACGTGTTGCCTATGGTGCCTTTGTTCAGGATGAAATCAGCTACAGCACCTGGCTGAACGTTGTTCTGGCGCTTCGCTACGATGGCTACAGCCTCAACGGTGAAGGGGTTAAGTCCGACGGAGACAATCTTTCACCGAAGGTGACGGTGGGTGTGCGCCCGGTTAAGGGGGTTCAGATCTATGGCACTTATGCAGAAGCCTACAGGGCCCCGTCCGTCACCGAAACGCTTATCGAAGGTGTGCACCCGGGCTTTTTTGCCTTTGTGCTTATGCCAAACCCGAATCTTGATCCTGAAACCGCCCGCAACCTGGAAGGCGGTATCAACCTGAGTTTCGATGGTGTGGTCACCGACGGGGACAAGTTCCGGGCAAAGGCGAACTACTTCTTCAATCAGATCGATGATTTCATTGGCTCAGTATATAGGCCGTGTCCTGTCGGCACCTGCCCGTTCGGTGACTTCCAGTATGTGAATATCGCCGAAGCCGAAATCCATGGGTTTGAGTTCGAGGGCATTTACGACTTCCAACATGGGTTTGTGCAGGCGAGCTACACGAACATTACCGGGGATGACAAGACCGCCAACGCTCCCCTTGCGACGGTCTACCCTGACAAGTTTGTCGGCACGGTCGGCTTCCGTTTCCTGGAAAATGCCTTGACGGTTGGTGGCAGGTGGACATCGGTTGCAGTGCAAAACCGGGTGCCGGCGGGAAGCCCGACAAGCGATGCTTACGATCTGTTCGATTTGTTCGCCGTCTACAATCACAACCGGCACTTCGCGACGTCCATCTCGCTCAACAACATTACTGATGAGCAGTACATTCCGTACCGGCAGTCGGAGAATGTGCCTTATCCAGGGTTTAACGCCGTGCTTTCGGCGACAGTGAAGGTTGGAGGCACATGAGAACGGCCAGGACCACCGGACAGTTGTTCATCTTGTTCTGGCTATTTGCCGGACTGCCGTGGATGTCTCCCACCTTCGCTCAAGACGGCGGCAGTCCGGCAATCCAATTGGCACTGAACAAGGTCGAACCCGGCAAGGATGCCTGCAGGGCAAGCTTCGTCGTCAAAAATGGCCTGACGGCAGCGATTGCCGACCTCACATTGGAGCTGGTGGTGTTCGACAAAAACGGTCTGGTGGAGCGTTTCGTCAATATTTCCACCGGTGCTCTGCCAGCCGGCAAGACGCGTGTGAGGCAATTTGACTTCGGCGCGCTGGATTGTGCGGCCATTTCCAAGTTTCTGGTCAATGATGTGAAGGTGTGTGAGGGCAAGGCGCTTACACCGCAACTGTGCCTTTCGGTACTGCGTGTGTCCGGAACGAAACAAATAGAATTGATGCTCTAATCGCGGGGAGTGGTTGCCATGCCTGATTTTATGACACTTGTGCCAATAGGTGGCCTTGGGAAGGCTATCAATCTTGGCGGCCCAGTTGTCGGCATATTGTTGGTTCTTTCAGTGATCGCTCTCGCGGTGATCCTTTACAAGGCCTGGTATTTTGTCAGGCTTGGCCGCTCGTCAAGGCAAAGCCTGGAGACTGCCTTGATCAAGTGGCATCATGGGGAGTCGGCGGTGGCTTACGGTCTTGTGACGCGACAGGGCGGGCCGGCGGCGGCGATCATCAAATCGGCGATGCTCGCCCTTATGGACGGTGTCGACCGCGATCTGCTGCGGGAGGACGTGCGCCGCGTTGCGACTAGGCAGTTGGACGAAATGCGATCAGGTCTGCGGCCGCTGGAAGTCATCGCGCAGCTTGCCCCGTTGCTTGGCCTGTTCGGGACGGTTCTTGGCATGATCGAGGCCTTTCGGCAGTTGCAGGAGGCCGGAACCCAGGTCGATCCAGCAGTCCTTGCAGGAGGGATCTGGGTGGCGCTTTTGACGACGGCGGCGGGTCTGGCCGTTGCCATGCCAGTGTCGGTCGCGCTGTCGTTCCTTGAGAGCAGGATCGCGTGCGAACACAGCGTCATGGAAGATGTCTTTACCGCACTGTTCACCGGCGCGCCGGCAGAATTGCTCGTTGCAGGCGCTGTGGAGACAGAACCGCAACAAACTGCCAGCCTGGCCAATGCTTGAACCGATTGCCACCATAAGACGGCCGCTTCCGATCACGCCGTTGATTGATGTCGTGTTTCTCTTGCTCATGTTCTTCATGCTCGCTGCCAGTTTTCAGAAAGAGGGCGAGTTGCAAGTCCAATCTGCTGGATCGCAATTGGAGCAGGCCACCGATACGAAGCCGTTGTTCATCAGGCTTCACGCGGACGGATCAACGGATGTGAATGGCCAGACGGTTCCGGCAAAGGAACTCGGACGTGAGGCGGCGAATCTTATTAGTGCCAACGACAAGTTGGCCGGTGCCGTGGTTCAGGTTCGTCAGGGAACCAATACGCAACTGGTCGTCCAATCTCTTATGCAGTTGCGACGTGCCAGGGTTGAGCCCGTGGCACTTGCCAGATAAGCGAGGCTGACGATGCGTATAGAATTCAAGCAGTCAAAAGCTCCGCAATTTGACACGCTGCCGTTGATCAACATCGTCTTCTTGATGTTGGTGTTTTTTCTCGTCGCCGGGACAATTGCGCCCGTCTATGAGCTGGATGTTTCACCGGCGTCTGCCAAGGATAGCGAAGCCGGCGAGCTACGTAGACCGGCGGTGTTTGTGTCAAGAGACGGCAAGATCTCGTTTGGCCAACGCGAGGTTGCCATGGATCAGATCCAAGAGTCGATCTCGGCTGCCAAGCTTGATCCGCAACTCGGTTTGCGGATTGCGGCAGACCGAGATGCCGATGCGCACCTGCTGCTTAATGTGATTACGGCGGTCCAAAAGGCATCGGATGTACCGATCTTTCTCGTCACCTTGAGGTCAGATTAGCAATGCGGCTCAATCGATTGGCCATCTGCTTTGCGCTGGTTGCCTCGTTAGCGGCGCACGCTGCCGGGTTCATCTTTTTGTTGGACACGTCTGTGACGCACGACGACGAACGCGCTTCAGGTTCTCTGTCCCCGGTTATCATGTCGATGTCGCCGGCAGATTTCTTTTCAACCGCCTCAATGGTTGAACAGCCCGTTGATGACAGCAATGCCGCAGAGCCCGTTGATGCGACGCAACCGTTGACTGACGCCTCAGCCAAACCAGTAACGACCAATTCGGTCGTTCCAGTCACCAAGCCGGTTGAAACGGCCAAAACGGTGTCAGCTGTCAAGACTGCGTCGATATCGCCGGTCCAACCCGTCACGAAAACGCTGAAACCGAAGGAAGACAAGAGGTCCAGAACAGAAGTCCGGAAACGTCAGAAGAAGGCAAAAAAGACACAGCGCAAGCGTAAGGCGACGGCAAGCATACAGTCCAGCGCCGCATCGTCCCGGCGTGGTTCTGCCCGCAGCAGGGTAGGCGACGGCGGGCGGTCCCGTAAGGCTGCCGGTCGGGCAAACCTGTCAAGCTATCTCGGCCAGGTCATTTCAAAGGTTCGTCGGCAGAAGAGATATCCCGCAGCGGCACGGCGGGCACGCGCCGGGGGAACCGCGGTGGTTGCCTTTGCGATCAACAAACAGGGCAGGGTCAGTGGTGTGCGCCTCAAGCGCCGGTCCGGCAATGCTTCGATTGACCGGGAAGTTCTGGCGATGGTGCGCCGTGCGGCACCGTTTCCACCGATACCACGCAATATTGGCCGCAGCAGGCTGTCTTTGTCGCTGCCGGTCAGGTTTTCAATCAGATAGACCAACTGCAAATAAGGAGTATGGCAAATGTATATCGCGATGAACCGTTTCAAAGTTACCAAAGGGTGTGAGGACCAGTTCGAAAATGTCTGGCGAAACCGCGACCGGCGGTTAACGGAAGTCCCGGGGTTCAAGGAGTTCCATTTGCTCAAAGGCCCCGAGCAGGACGACCACACACTGTTTGCATCCCATACGATCTGGAACAGCCACGATGATTTCGTCGCGTGGACAAAATCACAGCACTTCAGGGATGCGCACAAGAACGCCGGCGATAACAAGGCCATGTATCTTGGCCACCCGCAGTTCGAGGGGTTTGAAGTTGTCCTGGAAAACTGAGCCGCCGGAATGAGCGGCAGTGCCTGCAGGCGAGCTATATTGCAGGAGCGTCGCGTTGTGCAGGCATCGCCGGCCGCCTTCGCCGATCGTTGCAGTCGCAAAGTTCAATCGGCATCGTGTCCTGGCGCTTCGTCATCGGTTTCGTCGGGAACACGTGTGCTGTCGAACACTTTGCGCCAACCTTCGATGAGCGCCAGGCGTTGCTTGTCCTTCGCGCTTTCGGCCATCCGGAACTGCTGCCTCAAGGCAATTCTCAATCCGGCGCGCTGAAACCGGTTTGAGAGCTCGGTGGTGAAGCCGGCAGGATCTTTCAGCTGCCTCAGGGCCTCCAGGACGCCCTCTTTCACTTTCCAGATCGACGGGTCACCATAGGCCGCCAGCAATGCCTGAAAGTGTTCGTGCTGACCGATATCGAACGGTTTGTCTTCGCCCAGCGGTCCCATGACAGGGTTCGCCGGATGCAAAAACGCAACCGGTACCAAGTTTGGCGGGATGGGTGTGTTGGCGGTGTGCGTGCGGCCGGAGCGCATGAGTTTCGGCAAAACGTGGGTATGCGGTCCTGCCGGTGAAACGCCGCCGGTGTCAGGCCCGCCAATTTTCTGGAACACCTCGGTTCGCCCAGCCTTTGTGATTGCAACCCGGTGCGGGTGAGTTTTCAAGATTGCGGCCATGGCCGGATTGCCGGGATCAAAGAGTGACCGGCCTTCATGCGTTCGCAGCACATCGAGCAGTTCGCGGTTCGATGTACGAATGCAGAAGTCACATTGCCGGAGCGAAAGACCCATGTCGAACAGCACATCGCCCTGGTTGCCTACGGCGATGCCGGCGGTATCCGGGCCAAGTTCCGTCAAGACAGACCTGCCGGCGCAGGTTGCCTCTTCGGCCGGCAGACACAGGGCCACGGCATGACTCCAGCGATGTGGCTTCGGGCTCAAGGTTTCGTAGGCAATGGGTTTGAGCGCGGCTAACACATCAGGGTCAAAGCGGATTGCTCCTCGGGCCGTGGCGCGCGCAAGGTGGTCACTTTGCACAGACACAACGGGTTCGCATTCATCCTGATGAAACTCAGCGAGCGCGCCAAACGCCCCCATGCTCCAACCTGTCTGCCAGTGCTCCAGATGGCTGCCAATCAGTTCCCCGATACTGCTTGTGGTCATGTTGCAGAACTCCCCCGTTCAGTCGTTTGTGACAAATCGCAGGGCAAAACCACCAGGCCTGTTTCGCCCTGCATTTTGAAAATCTCGACGCCATAGACGTCGCGCATCAAAGCTTCATTGAGCACTAAATCTGGTGGTCCGTCGGCGATCACTTCACCCTCATTCAGAAGGACAATTCGGCTGCACCAGCGCGCCGCCAGATGCACCTCGTGCAGACACGCAACAACACTTCGTCCTTCATTGGCCAGTTCCTTGAAGCATGCCATCAGCGCTATCTGGTGTGCTGGGTCCAATCCCGCGGCCGGCTCGTCCGCCATCAGCAATGGAGTGTCCTGCGCCAGTGCCCGCGCGATCAGAGCGCGTGCCCGTTCTCCGCCTGACAGTTCCGTCACGCGTCTGTTCCGCAGGTGCGCCACATCCATGCGCACCATTGCCTGTTCGACAATTGCCCGGTCGTCTGTCTTCAGGGATGTAAATGGACCTCTTGCGTACTCTCTGCCCAACATGATGAGCGTTTCGACCGTTACGGGCCAGTTCACCTCGCGTTCCTGCGGCAGATAGGCGACCTGCTTGGCACGTTGGCGGGACGTCTGCAGCCGGCTGTCGGTGCCGCCGATTTCCAGCGTTCCCTGGCTGTGGACCAGGTTCAGCGTTGCTTTCAGAAACGTTGACTTGCCGGCACCGTTTGGTCCGATCAAACCGATGTACTCGCCCTTTCCAACTGAGAGATTGACACCTTTCAGCACGGTGCGTTGGGACAGCGATGCGGACAGGTTCAAGGCATTGAGAAGGGTCATATAAGCGACCTTCTGTGCTTCAGCACAAGCCAAAGGAAAAATGGTGCGCCGATTGCCGCCGTCAAGACGCCGATTTTCAGGTCGCGTCCCGGTGCGATCACACGGACCATTATGTCCGCAATCAAAAGAAGAACGGCGCCGCCCAGCGCACTTGCCGGCAGTAATCGCGACGGGCGTGCGCCAACCAGCGGGCGCAACAGATGAGGTATGACCAGCCCGATGAAGCCGATGGCCCCTGCGACTGCGGTTGCCGCACCGACGGATGCTGCGGTGCCGAAGACTGCCAGGAACCGGACACGCTTAAGGTTTGCGCCCATGCTGCTCGCGGCGTGCTCGCCGAGTGTGAGGACATCCAGCGCACGGCCTGTGCAAGCCAGCATTATCCAGCCGGCAATCATAAAGGGCAGCGACAGCGACACGTGAACCATAGAACGGTCGTTCAAAGAGCCCAGCATCCAGAAAACGATCTCTAACGCCGCAAATGGATTCGGGGACAGATTCAGCGCCAACGACGTCATGGCTCCGGCAAAACTGGAAACCGCAACGCCGGCGAGTATGATCGTCAGCACGTTGCCCTGCAGACCCGCCAGCGCCTGAATGACAATCACCGCAAGCACAGCGCCGGTCAGTGCGGCCAGGGGCAGAGCCAGCGCAAATGCCGCTGAGAGGCCGGTGTAGATGGCCAGGACTGCCCCCAACGATGCGGATGCGCTGATGCCGAGCAGGCCGGGTTCGGCCAACGGGTTGCGCAAGAGACCCTGCAACACCGCGCCGGACAGACCGAGCGTGGCCCCGATCGCAACGGCGAGGATTGCGCGGGGTAAGCGGATTTCCTGCATGATCAATGCGAGGGGGCCGCGTTTGTCACTTGCCAGAGCAGCCAATCCGTCCATAAAACCAACCGAGGCGGGACCAGTTAGCAGCGAAATTGCGAAACAAAGCAGGGCGGCGGCTGTCAGGCTGCATAAGAGAGCCGTATACTTCTGAGTCTCAGTCATGGTCTGAGACCTCTGTGGCATGCGCCGCCAACCGGTGGGCGGCCTGGAGTGTAAAGGGTGTGCCGCATACCCAGTATTTGCTTTCTATAGCAATACCTCGTCGTCCGGCCGAGATTGACAGATAGGCCGGGTGCTGAAAGTTCTCCTGTGCCTTTGCCGGCCCGCCGAAGTCCCGTTCCCGGCCGGCAACGAAGTCAGGCTGGCTGGAGATCAGTACTTCGAGCGGTAACCTGACGGTGCCAGCATAACCCAGCTCTTTGCCAAGGTTTCGCAACCCTGACAGGTCCACAACCGCATCGGCGAGCGTTCCGGTCCCCGATGTGTAGCTGTTGGCGTAGTAGAGCGCGAGCGTCTGGGGGTGTTGCGGCATGGATGCCAATTTCGCCAGGTCCTTGTCAAGTTGCTCGACCATAGCTTTGGACTTGGCGGTATTTCCCAGGATGGTGCCCATGCGGAGTATATTGGTCCGGATATCGTCAATGGTTGCCGCCGGGCTGAACTCTTCGATCTTGAAACCAAGTCTGCGCAGCAAAGTCACCGTGGCGCGGGTGGTATAGGTGCCCGCAATGATCAGGTCCGGCTGCATCAGGAAGATCTCTTCCGCCAAACCTCTATTGAGCACCATGCCAGCAGCCTGGCGCGCCAGAACCGACACCGAGCTATCCGCCGCGAGCCAGGAAACCGAATGCAGCTGTCCGGGCCGTGCAATCAGCATGGCAAGCTGATCCGTGCAGACGTTCATCGATACGACACGCGATGGCCGCTCCGCCGCTACTGGAGAACCGGCCTGGGCGGCGACACAAAGGGCTGTGGCAGCCAATACCCGCAGCAATCCGGCAAATGACACTCTCACGGCAATGTACCGGATATGCCGAAGAACGCCGTGCGTCCTTGGGTGTTGAAGCCGAAGACCTCCTCGTATTTCTCATTAAAGAGGTTCTCGACCCGGGCGAACGCTTCCAGCCGATCGTTGATACGATAACGTCCACCAAGGTTCACGGTCGCGTAGTCGTCCAGGGTGACGCGTGTGTTGGGCGTGGCGGTGATAAATTCCAGATCCTCCGATTTTCCATTGAAAATCGCCGTGGCGAACAGCTGCGCGTTTCCCTCGGCAAATGTGTAAACGGCATTGAGGGAGCCGGAATGCTTCGGCCGGCGGACTTCGGTCTGACCGTTAGCGTCAACCGACTTTGTGTAGGTGTATGTTCCGGTCACGGTCATGCCTTCAAACAACTGAGCGGTTGCCGCGATCTCAATTCCTTCACGTTTGCTCTTACCGTTCAGATTTATCGGGGTTGCTATGAATGTCGGCGGTGGGAAGATCGTGGTAATCTCGTTGGTGAGGTCCTGGTTGAAATAGGTGACATCGAACACTAGGCGCCCATCCAACAGCGTTTGTTTGATGCCGGCGTCCCAGCCGAAACTCTGCTCCGGTTTCAGGCTTGCCGTGCCGTTGAAGCGCGCGGGTATGAAGCCGAATTGCTCGAAGAATGTCGGATTGGTCACGCCCTCTCCGAGAGAGGCATGAATACGGGTTCCGGTCTGCTGAATGAACCAGGCGGCGCTGACGCTGTAGGTGGTGGCGTCATCGAACCTGTTGTTGAAATCCTGGCGAACCGCCGCGTTCAAGAAGAACGTGTCTGCAAAAGCGCCCCGGTATTCACCGACGATGCCGTGCAGACTGCGGTCCCGCGTGTCAAGCTGGGAGGGGTCGAAAACGGGGGTGACCTGACGGAACTCCTCCCTCTTCCATTCATATCCGCCGCTGATCTGATGCGTCGAGTCGGCAAACGCCGGTGCGTCAAAACTGTGCGTTGCCTGATATCTGACCTTGTACCGGTTTCCTTTGTTTCCGGATGTTCTCGTTCCATTTTGAAAGTTCTCGCGCGTCGAACCACCAGCAGTTCCGAAGAGCTTTTGCGTCCAGGCTTTGTCCGGTGACGTCCAGACCAACTCTACGGAACCGAACAGTTCTTCACTTGCTGTTTGATCATCGGTATCGATCACCAGGCCCTGTGTTGGTGTGGTCGGAAAGGCGAAGTCTTGCGCGTCGGTGTCACTGCGGCGGTCCACATAGCGGCCGGTGGCCGTCAGCGACAGTTGTGAATTTATGTCCCAATGCAGCTTGCTGTTCAGGACCGTGTTGCGATCGCCATCTTCCTCGCTGCCGAAATCGGAGATATTGAACCCATCGGTCTTGCGGTGGCTTGCCGAGATTGCGATGTCAAAAAACTCCCCACCGCCCTGCATGACGCCGCTGCCCAGTGCCGTCCCGTCCGTGCCGCCTTCGCTGCGCAGCGTGACTTTGAACCCGTTGCGAATTCCACTTTTGGTAATAATGTTGATGACACCGGCCATGGCGTTTGAACCCCAAAAGGCACTCTGGGGACCGCGAAGCACCTCAATTCTGTCGATGTCGGCCACTTGGAGGCTGCCGAAGTCAAATTCTCCCTGGGATACTTCAGAAACCTCAACTCCGTTGACCAGAACAAGCACGTGGTTTCCTTCCGCACCACGGACCCTGATCTGGGTCAAGCCGCCGAATGAACCGGTACGTGAAACCTGAAAGCCGGGAACCTGACGCAACGCGTCGGCGACATATCGCGTTTGATTTTCTTTGAGTTTTTCAGCGGTGACCACTGTGTAGGCCCTGCCGGACTCATCGCCTACAACCGGTGTCAATCCACCAGTGACCAGCAAAGGCGGTAGCTGCACTTCGTCTGGATCATCGGCACGGGCTTGGTGTTGTATGACGGTCGCGCCCGTGATGGCCACAATGCACCACAGCGCGACGAAACGTGACCGTTTCATCGGTATTCCCCCTCAAATCGCCGGCCCGTTCCGGAACCGGATTACACAACGGCGTTTGCCGGAAACGTCAATTTGATGGGGTTTCCACCAGTCGGCCGCTCCGCGCAAAGACGCATCTTTCGATGTCACCTCTGCGGAACCGACCGTGCCTGTCCACACCCCGTGGCAAGGCTGGGTGACCGTTCAAGGCAGGTTTCCTGACTTCCGATTCTTTGCCTTGCTTCACCTTCCCACCCGGGTATCGGGCAGTGGTGTGTTTGAAGCAGGCTCCACGGTTACAGTTGCGGGGGCAGTCATGGAATCGGTCCCTGATGGGTACACCTCACCATGTTCCCTTTTAACGGCCCCGCAGGGCCGCACCTTGAAGTTATGGCGTTGGTAACCGAAGATTCCGGCGTGAGTCAAGCCGGTTCATACGGCAAAAAGACGGTGCCCAAAGACCGCGAAGTTGCAGGCGCCGAGGCGTCGGACGCGACAAGCCCGGCCGCGGCGATGACGCCGGACCGGGCCTGCAATCATGTGATGTTACTTGACTTTCTTGAGTTCGCCGGAGGCCAGACGTTCATGGTAGTCGGCCAGAAGAGCCTTCACCTTCGGCATCAGCATGTAAAGACCGATGATGTTGGCGATGGCCATGGCGAAGATCATGGCATCGGAGAAGTCGATGACCGGGCCTAAGCTCATGGAGGCGCCGATCACCACGAAGACACAGAAGATCGACTTGAACACCAACTCCTTGGTCTTTCCTTCACCGAACATGTAGGTCCAGGCCTTGAGGCCGTAGTAGGACCAGGAAATCATGGTCGAGAAGGCAAACAGTACCGCGGCGATTGCCAGAATGTAGCCAAAGCCGGCAATGTCGGCCTCGAACGCCTTGGAGGTGAGTGCAATGCCGGTCACGCCGGAATCGGGCACCCAGGACCCGGTGATGATGATCACCAGCGACGTCATGGTGCAGATGATGACGGTGTCGATGAACGGTTCCAGCAGGGCGACATAGCCTTCGGTAACCGGGTGCTTGGTCACCACCGCGGAGTGGGCGATGGAGGCCGAGCCTATGCCGGCTTCGTTCGAGAAGGCGGCCCGTTTGAAGCCCTGGATCAATGCGCCGATGGCGCCGCCAGCGACTGCCGTCGGGGCAAAAGCTCCGGTGATGATCGCGTTAACCGCTGCCGGTACCTCGCCGATGTTCATGATGATGATGACCAACGCCGCACCGACATAGATGATGGCCATTCCGGGCACGACCTTCTCGGTGACCCGGGCGATAGACTTGATGCCACCAATGATAACGATGCCGACGACCGCCGCCATAATCAGCCCGAACAGCCAGCCTTTTCCTTCAAAGAACGGAATGATCGAGGAGATCTGGGCGAAGGACTGATTGGCCTGGAACATGTTGCCGCCGCCGAGTGCGCCGCCGATGCAACAGATCGAAAAGAAGATCGCCAGGAATTTGCCAAGTGTCGCCTTGCCGTCTTCCGACAACCCCTTGCTCAGGTAGTACATCGGGCCACCGGAAACCGTGCCGTCTTCATATTCGTTGCGGTACCGCACGCCAAGCACGCATTCGGTGAACTTGGACGCCATGCCGAGCAGGCCGGCCAAAATCATCCAGAACGTGGCGCCTGGTCCGCCAAGATAAACGGCGACACCCACGCCGGCGATATTTCCCAAACCGACGGTGCCCGACAGAGCCGTGGCGAGTGCCTGGAACGGCGTGACCTCACCTGCGTCCTTTGGATCGAAGTAATCACCCCTGACCAGTTCGACCGAGTGTTTGAATCCGCGAAACTGGATAAATCCGAAATAGAAGGTGAATACCAATGCGGCAACAACCAGCCAGCCCACGATGAGTGGGAAATTGGTGCCGAATATGGGTACGGAATAGAACACCGTACTGACGATCGGATTAACGATCGGCGCGATTGCGTCGCTGATCGCCTTATCAATCCCATCACTTTGGGCATAAGCAAGTCCAGTCATGAAGGGCAGGCTCGCGCCGGCCCCGACAATTGCTTTAAGCATCTGATTTTCCCCTGTTTTCCCTGACAGCAAACGCAAATGTGCGTTACGGCACGATGGTGACCGGTACGGTTGACGCTTGTGCAAGCGTAATCGGCAAGCTGCCGAGCAACCTGCCCGCGAAACCCGACGCGCCGGCGCGGCCGATGATGATCTGAACCGCAGTTTTATCGGCTGCGATCGCAGACAGTACCTCGGCGGTATTGCCGTGACGTGCCTCACACGTTGCTTCCACGCCTGAGGCGTTCAGCTTGTCCGTGACCGGCTGGACGATGCCTTGCGCACGGTCGAGTTCCTGTTCCCGCCGCTTATGGCGCTCGGCAAGTTCCTCTGGTGTGTGAAAGCTGTAGGGCGACCATTCAAGCACCTGGACAAGGTGTAGTTTCGCGTTCGCCAGCTTGGCCCGAGCCGCCGCAAAGTCCACAGCGCGCTGTGCGGCATCGGAGCCGTCAAAGCCGACGATGAAAGTGTCGGTCATAGCGTTTTCTCCCTTGGCCACCCATGCGCCACCTATCTGAGGAAAGGCTCGCAATATGCCTGTAAGCAGGCGTACTCAGATTTCCGGGCGTCACACAGGCGACTATCGTCTCTCTAAGCCTTTCGTCTATAATTATAGGTAATTTTCCTAGTCAATGGCCCTAATCTAGGATAAATTATAGGGTATTCTCCTAGTATTTGCGCATTGACAGGAAATATGACCAAATGACAAGGGGCTTCGATCAGATTGACCGGCGTATCCTTGCCGAGCTGCAAGGCAACGGACGGATGCCTATCGTGGAACTGGCCGAACGTATCAGCCTGACCAAGACGCCCTGTGCGGAGCGGGTGCGTCGGCTGGAACGCGAGGGTGTGATCAAGGGCTACCGGGCGGAACTGGACCCGGGTATGGTTGATGCCGGCTTCGTAATGGTGGTGATGGTGACACTAAACCAAACCTCGGATGATGCGCTGGATGTGTTCAACACGGCGGTGCGCAGGATACCCGAAGTCCAGTCATGTTTTCTGGTTGCCGGGCACTTCGACTACCTGCTCTTGGTGCGCACGTCGGATATCACGCGGTATCGAAGTGTGCTTGGTGATGAAATCGGCAAGTTGCCCGGTGTGCGGCAAACCCATTCCTATGTCGTCATGGAAGAGGTTACCAATCGTAGGGACTTTGCCGTCTGACAGGTGCGGCTGGGTGTTATGCGTTTATGACCGGCGCGCCTTGGAGACCAACCGGTCCATTCGGCGGAAGCGGTTTCACCAGCTTTCAAGAACAGCGGCCATACCGGCAAGAAAGTCCCAGCCTGATGTGGCGCCGGCGTGGTTCAGATCGCGGACGATGCAGTCTGTATCAACGGTGCCGGGCGAATACACACTGTCAATCACGCGGATGACCGATTCTGCGGCCAGGCCCTGCGCCGCAGCGGCGAGGTGCGCTGCAGAGATTGCATTGGTTGCGTCTTGTGCGACACGTGCGATCTGTTCGGACAGTTGGGCGTTTGCGTTCAGCGCGCCAAGTCTGTGAAGCGTCACCAGTGCGCCTGCAAGCAGATCGTCGCCGGAAGGTGTCAGGCCGGGGCCCGCGCCGACAAGACCCCGGACCAACAGTGCCGCGTCCGGTCTATTGCCGGTGCCATTGCGAAAGGATGCGGCAAGCCAGCCTTTTAGTTCGTCATAAAGTGGCGTGGTGTGCCGAATGAGCGCTGCTTCGCATTTGGAGTGCTGCTTTGGAAACATAAGTGGGCTCAAGCCGCCGCATGGTGCGGCTTTCTGCAGCCGGGCCTTTGCAAGGTCCCAGTTCTTGCGTACATGCGACCGGTCAGGGGGGCGGGACGGCTGAGGTGTGGTCCAGATTGCTGCATCCGTTGCGTCCACAACCGGCAGATGCTCCACTTTTATCCTCAGGCCGGCGATTTGGGTGCGCGTACCTGTTTGCAGGCGTCTGGACCGAAAATTCCGCCAGCTAGAACCGGGCATCAGCAGGTTGAGCGGGCCGTTGCCGATATTCGCGGCCCCCAGACATATGAAGCGGTCGAGCGTCTGGATATAGCAACAGCGCTCGAAGACTGCCGCGACTTGGCCGTGTGCGGCCTTCGTAAGGCTGTCGCGCGCTACGCTGCCGATCCTCAATGCCGGCAGATACGGTCGTTCAGCCAGCGGCATCGTTGTCTGTCACAATGTGCGTGCCCGTATCGCCGCGCAGCGCCTCAATGGCCTGTTCCAGATGACCGATGATCACCTTGCGTCCGCCACCTTCCAGAAACCTGATCGCCGCGTCAACCTTCGGACCCATGCTGCCCGGCGGGAAGTGTCCCTGATGACGCAAATCGCGCAACTGCCTGAGGGTCACCCGGCTGAGCGCGGTTTCCTCGGATGTTCCGAAGTTTATCGACACATGTGACACGCCGGTTAGGATCATCATCACAGGGATGCCCAGAACATTTGCCATGTGCGCCGACGTCAGGTCCTTATCGATAACCGCCGCCACGCCATGACGCACACCCTTCGGGCCCCGGATGACCGGAATGCCGCCGCCGCCGCCTGCGATAACGATTGTGCCCCGGCGCGCTAGAACCTGTACGAGTGAGATATCGCAGATGTGTCTGGGCTTCGGTGAAGGAACCACATGACGCCAGCCGCGCCCGGGTTCCTCCTTCATCCGCCAATTCAGTTCTTCACCGACAACCTTGGCTTCCTCAGCATCGAAGAACGGTCCGATTGGTTTTGTCGGATCGTCGAAGGCGGGGTCGTCCGGATCCACCTCAACTTGCGTTAGAAGACAGGCGACATGCCGGGCATTGTCATCCTCGCGCAGCGAATTCTCGATTGCCTGCATCAGCAGGTAGGCAATGCCACCCTGGCTGTGGGCTACACAGATGTCGAGCGGCATCGGCACGACACGGTCACGTGTCAGCACCTGGCGCATCAAAATCTTGCCGACGACAGGTCCGTTGCCATGGGTGATCACCAGTTCGTTGTTGAGCGATGTCAGCGGCAGCAGGGATTTTGCTGCGCGTGAGGCATACTCCTCCTGCTCTTCACCGGTTCCGATTATTCCGTCGGGATGTGTGGCATTGCCACCGATGGCGATCAGCAAGCGGTCCGGCAGTTCCGTATCGTCTTGCGGCATGTCGTCTCTCTCATCTGTTCAGGCAGGCCAGCGCCAGCGCTGCGGCATCGGCGTTTGATGGAGCGATCAGCACGCCTGCACGTTCCAGCTTGGCGGCTTGTGAAGACCGGCACTGCGGATCGTCCTCGGTGCCCGTCACGGAAGCAATTACAAGGGGTGCATCCCCTTGCGCGCCGTCCAGCAGGTGAGCGAGATGGCCGGCCGGGTCGTCGTGCGCGCCGAAGCCGATCACCACATCCAGCAAGATGACGGCGACGCTGCTGTCGGTGAGTGCAGCCTTCAATTCGGCGTCCCGCACAGACGGATCGATCATCGGGTGGGGCCGGCCTTGTGTGTATTCGTCGGCGCCAAGGTCGATCAGGCGGTCGGCGTCCTTTGCATCGGTATCTGCCATTGCGCCGGGGACAGGTGCATTCGACACAACCTGCCGGCCCAAATTTGACAGCACGATCTGCGCTTCGGCACACAGGGTGCCGCCGCTGAACAGTCCCCTGATCCGTTCGCGTCCCTTTGGCGCGATGCGTGGTGTAGGCAGTGCAAGATCGTCAGGCTCCCGTCCCACGGCAAGCAGTGCTGCGGATTTGAGTGTTCCGGCGAATTGCGCATTGGGCGGAAGCTCCAGGGAGCCGGCACCTATGAAGCAGATCGTGAAAGACTTGGAACTTTCCGCGACGGACTCGATGACCTTGCGGGCCACAGACTGTGAAGGCGGCTTGGAGATGATGACAATGTGGTCGGTGCCCGAATCGTGTTCGAGAAGGTCCAGTGCCATGATGGTGGACAGGCCGCCAACCGCATCCGTCATGTCGCGTCCGCCAACGCCAATGGCGTGCGTGACGCCGCTGTCTGCCGCTGCAATGAGGCACGAGACTTCCTGTATCCCCGTTCCGGAGGCCCCGACAATCGCGATATTGCCATTTGGCACGCGATTGGCGAACGCCAACGGAACACCATTGATGATCGACGTTCCGCAGTCCGGCCCCATGACGAGCAGACCGCAATCCCGGGCTTCCTGCTTTAGCGATATTTCTTCGTCCAACGGAACGTTGTCGCTGAAAATCATGGCATGGAGACCGCGCCTGACCGCCTTACGGGCTTCTGCC
Organism: Aestuariivirgaceae bacterium; assembly: GCA_028282065.1. Lineage (GTDB taxonomy): Bacteria > Pseudomonadota > Alphaproteobacteria > Rhizobiales > Aestuariivirgaceae > JANQIR01. The sequence continues at coordinate 2,052 of JANQIR010000138.1, read as the reverse complement.
GCGGCAAAGGCTCCGGGGACCGAGATCAGCGCAAGGTTCGTGTCCGCAGCTGCGGCCACTGCGGTACGGATGCTGCGCGGCCGCCACTCTTCTTCGCGGGTGATTTGGGTGGAGGCCTGATCGAGGCGTCTTGCTGCTTCTTCAACTGCTGCCTCGGCCGCTGCCTGTGTGTCCGCCCGTACACCGATGATCAGATCGCCGCCCTGGGCGGAGGCCGCGTCCATGTCCAGCAGCCCGGCTTCACGCATGATTGCCTGATTGGCCGGTGTTCCCATCATCATCGCGGCTTCGGCGACGCCGTCCATGCCTGCCAGAACACGGGAGTGTCGCATCAGGGCGACCGAGTCCAGATAAAAGGCTCTGCGTACCCGGTTGACCGTGATCATCGTCATGACACTCCGAGTTGTTCTGCGAGTGCGTGTACTGCCTGGGTGAAACAGGCCATTGGTGCTGTCACGACGCCTGCGCCGATCTGGCCTATGCCCGGTTCCTTGTGCGCGATACCTGTATTGATCGTCGGCACAATCCCGGTCTCGACCACGCGCCTTATGTCTATGCCGCTTGGCACTCCCAAATAGTCCATTGCCGGTATGGTCCACTCGGGGTTCGAATCGTAGGTAATTTCGGTCATGTTTCGCGTGAAGTTTGCGGCCTCGGAAGCAGCACCTGCCCCGACGAAGCCGGCCACCGCAGGCGATGCGCCCATGGCAAAGCCACCGAGGCCCATTGTCTCCACGATGGTTGAATCGCCCATGTCGGGATTGGAGTCTGCCTCGGTGAAGCCTGGGAAGTAGAGCCCCTCCGGCATTTCGACCGGAGCGGTGAACCACCTGTCGCCGGTGCCGCTCACCGTGATGCCGAAATCGGTTCCGTTGCGGCTCATGGCAGTGACGATGCTGGACGCCTCGATATCGCGGACCGGATCCATGATCGCCTTGCCGGTCGCCATGCCGACATTGAGAAAGAACTGGTCGTTGCCGCTCATGAACTGTAGGAGTTCGCCAAGCCGTTCGCGGTCTGTGCTGGTGCGGGCAAGTGCTGGCGCCAGTTCGCGTACCAGAAGGCTGGAGCAGGCAATATTGCGCTGGTGCATTTCATCGCCCATGCCAAGCCCCCGGGCAATCAGGCCCTTTAGCGCGATGCCTTCACCTGAGCGCAGAGCTTCGGCAAGCAATGGGCCGGCGACATCGCGCAGCCACCGTAACCGTGCCAGCACTTCTTCGTCATTTCCGCCGAAGCGCATGACCTTGCCGAGACCTTCATTGATCGTGCAATAGGACAGGTTTCCGAATGCGCGGTTTGCAACCACCATGACAGGCTGCGACCGTGTCGTCAGGCCGGTCATCGGTCCGACCGTACCGAAATGGTGGTTGGGATGAAATTCGAATGCCCCGTCTGCTGCCATTGCTGCGGCTTCTTCAAGGTCGCCCGCCCAACCCTCGAAAACGGCGATGCCTGCCACGGCACCGCGCATCGGACCGCACATACGGGACCAGTCGACGGGTGGACCTGCGTGCAGGATTTTGTGGCCTTCGGCAAGAAAGCCAATGGCCTCAACAGCGGGGATGACATCCACAAGGACCGGATCGGCTGCGAACATCCGGTCGACGGCTGCTCTGTTTGCCTGTTCTATGACGTCCACGATACCGCTCCCGGGCCTATGCGCCGAGCTTCGACAACAGACGTGCCAGGTCCGGGTCGCCCGCTGCCGGCGGTGACCAGTCGACCTGTACGACATCGACGCCTAAGTCCTTCAACTGCTCTGAAAACGACTCAAGGCCGACATTTACGACGTGTAGCGGCCCGCTGAGTAAATCGGCCGGTTTGCCTTTGTTCACGAAGCTATCCTTCCGGTTTCCGTGTCGAATCCGTTCACACTATGAGTGCCCTGGCCAGTTCCAGCAGCATCTCGTCATTGCCGCGTCTGGCAATCAGCGAAAGTCCAAGCGGCATTCCATCCAGTTCTGCCAGAGGCAGAGAGATTTGTGGCAGCCCGCCCAGACCGGAAATACATAAGAGGCACATGGCCTGGTGGCGGAAACGAACTTCAAT
>JANQIR010000136.1 GCA_028282065.1 Aestuariivirgaceae bacterium | reverse complement strand
TGCAATAGGGCCCACCTGTTGCGGCGATCGTTCCGGCACCGGATGCATCCGCCGGGACGGCAAACAGAATTGATTCAACCTAACTGCAAAGCGCTCTAGGAGCCAAAGAGAGATGTCTGAACCGTTTGTCGGAGAGATCCGCATGTTCGCCGGGAATTTTGCACCGCGCGGATGGGCGTTTTGTGATGGCCAGTTGCTCGCCGTTTCGCAAAACGATGCGCTGTTTTCCCTTCTGGGAACGATCTATGGCGGAGATGGCCGCACAACTTTCGGCCTGCCGGATATGCGCGGGCGGATTCCCATTCACGCGGGATCCGGGCCCGGCCTAAGTCCGCGGAATCTGGGCGCGAAGGCGGGGGCGGAAAACGTCACGCTGACGGTCAACCAACTGCCCTCTCACAGTCATCGGGCCAGCGGATCGGGCAATCTGCCGTCCGACAGGTCGCCGTTCGGACTGGTGCCGGGGCAAACCACCGGTGACACCTATATCGATGACACGCCTGTCGTGAACATGAATGTGGGTGCGGTCAGTTCAGTCGGCGGCAGTCAACGGCACACCAACCTGATGCCCTTTCTTTGTATCAACTTTATCATCGCGCTGTTTGGCATTTATCCTAGCCGGCATTGAGGGTTCGTTCCCGAGGAGGCAAACACATGTCTGAACCGTTCATTGCCGAGATCCGGATCTTCGCGGGCAATTTCGCGCCGCGTGGTTGGGCCTTCTGTGATGGCCAGTTGCTGCCAATTTCACAAAATACCGCATTGTTCTCGTTGATCGGCACGACCTATGGCGGCGATGGCCGTACGACAACGGCGCTGCCAAACATGCAGGGCCGTACGCCGATGCATCCCGGGCGCGGGCCGGGGCTGACATCCCGGCGCCTTGGCCAGCGTGGCGGCACGGAGATGGTCTCGCTGAGTGAAGCGCAGATGCCGAATCATACCCATCAAATGCATGCGGTCGGCCGGCCGGCGGAAGACAATGATCCCGCCAATCTCTATACGGGCGTTACGCCTGGGAACAACCTTTATCGGGTGAGCCCAACCAGCACAGTGGATCTGGCCAGTCAGATGTTGCCGGATGCCGGCGGGTCGCAACCGCACAACAATTTGCAGCCGTTTTTGACAATGAATTTCATTATTGCGCTGACCGGACTTTATCCGTCGCGTGGCTAAAGTATAGGGAAAGGCGTAGCGCTATGGCTGAAGCAGTTCCAATTCCTGCAGGGATCGAAGATGACGGCGGTGAAATAGTACCGATCAATGTGCCGACGCACTCGCCCGATTTCGCCCTGACGCAATTGTTCGTTGCGGCGATCAATTCCAAAGGCAACCTTGTCTATACAAATCAGACAAAGCCGAACGGTCCGTTCAACAGCAAATGGACGGCAATCGGGAAGGGCACGTATGATGTTCTTGCCGCCGGCACGACGCTGGATGGCCGTGTTGCCATTGTTGCCACGGATGCGGCAACCCATTCGGTTCAGTATATTGCCGAAACCAAGGCAGGTGGAAAGGGCAAGAATCGCTGGGAGGCACCGGAAGATCTTGGTGCGCCGGCAAAGGCTGCGCCGTTCAATCAACTGGTGCTGGCACGCGGTGTTGACGGCTTGGACAACGTTTTCGGCATCACACCGGAGAATAACGACCGGTCGATCTGGTGGAAATACCGCAATCCGCCGGTGATTGTGACGAAGAAGGAAAAAGTCATTCCACCGGGCAGCAAAAAGCCGATCACGGTAGAGGTTCAGGTGACCGAACCGCCCGCAAAACCTTGGAGCGAGTGGATCAATCTCAATAACAACCTGCCTGGCGGAATGAAGTCGCTTTATGCCACGAACAATGCCGACGGCCGCATCCTTTTGGGCGGGGCGTATTTCAATTACCTGCCTTGGGTTTGCCAGCAGAAATCGGACGCCCCTTTCAAGGCTGAGCAGTGGACAGAGTGGACCCTGGCTGGTGGAACGCCGGCCGAAACAACAGGTGCGTTGACACCGGTTCTCGACAACGAAGGCTATGTCAGCGTTTTTGCCAGCACCAACGATGGTATTCTCAGGTCGCGGCAAACGCAGCCCGGCGGGGACAAGTGGGGGGGCTGGAGCGCCCCGGGGCAGATATTCGACAATGTCGCCAATCATGCCTGCAATATCGATGCGCATGGCCATATTTACGTTGCGACGTTGAACTTTCCCGCCAAAGGCACCAAGACACTGGTTTATGGCGCCATGCAGACAGACACGGCGCATGCGCAGTGGACATCCTGGCAGCTGATCAACATGATCTACAGCGCTAACCAGGTGGCGCTGGACTACAACGCTGATGGGTCTTTGACGCTGTTTGCTTTCGATTCTGATAGCGAGAAACTGTCTGCTCTGACACAGGTCGCCCCGGATAGTACCGAGTGGTACTACGAATGGGTGGACCTTGGATCCGGCCTCAAGAGTTTTGCGGTGACCCGGGATCTGACACCGAATTGATGGCGCCAGCATGGCCTGAGCATGTTTTGCTCATGTTGACTCAATGTTGTTGGCTGTCCCGGCGGATGTGGCCGGTGCCGGAACACCTGCCGCAAATGGTGGGCTCTACCGCAATAGCGTTGCATCGTCGGGACGCTGCTGGTCGCAGAGCCCCGCAGGCGTTGCGGATTTGCCGCCCGAATGCGTTGGAAGAGCTTGATAGTATTCCAGCATTTCCGGCATTTTCCCGCCTGTTCAGCCCGCAAATCCGTCGCGCGCAGAATGGATGATATCAATGGGTCCCGACCTTAATGCTCCCGGCCAGAGCGCGTGCGGATTTCCGCCATTGTGTCATGCTCGCTCACATGGAATTTCCTATCGGGAAATGGGCGAAGGCGATATGGCGTTCTTGGAGGCCTTGTACGGCTCGACACGGGCCGACGAACTTGCTCAAACCGCATGGAGCGATGTGCAGAAGCGAGAGTTCATCGCCATGCAGTTTCAGGCCCAGCACAGCCATTATCGTGCGCATTTTCCCGATGCGCTTTGGCTGATTATCGAGCGAGCTGATGTGCCGGCGGGCCGGCTGTATCTTGAGCGCTGGGCGCATGAACACCGGATTATCGACATCGCGCTTATTCCGCAATTGCGGGGAATGGGCATCGGGTGCGCCATCATGCGTGATTTGCTGGATGAAGCCGCCGCTGCAGGTAAGGCCGTGTCAATCCACGTCGAAAAGTTCAACCCCGCTATGCGGCTTTATCACCGGCTTGGGTTCGTCGGTGTTGAAGACAAGGGTGTCTATGATCTCATGCGCTGGCGTGCCGACACAGCCGATCAGGTGAAGACCGACTCGTAACCCATACCGTCTTCGGCAGGTCCGACCGGCACCAAAAACAGTTCCATTTCTCCGAGCGCCGGGTTGTTCAGCCGGTAGATCGACTGATCCAACATCGGCTGTTCGGGTCCGACGAACAGCAGCGAAAAAGCGCCGCCATCACGAACGGACTGGCCCAGCTGGGTTACTTCCTGGAGTGTGAGCGGTAAATCCGTTTCACCAGATTGGGTGTCAAAGACCTGACCCAGGCATGCCTGGAAATCTGTAATCTTGAGCTTTTCGAGCATGTATCGTATCCGATTGAAGTGCGTGAGCGGTTTATTCCGGTTTCGGAACCTTGATCAGTCGGGGGCCCGGCAGGCCGGGAATGGTGCGGATGCCGTGTGGTGGCGATGTGACCTGGTCGGCCGCGGTCTGTTCTGCCTGGGCGATCATCGAGCCCTGACGGATGTGAGAGAAGGTTGCTTCGACCATTCCGGCGAATCCGCCATTGTAGAGACCGGACAGCAGGCTGATCGTATTCGCCGCAGCGCCGGCGAAATTCCAAGTACAGCTTTCGAAGTTGCAACCGGACAGCACCGGCATGGTGCCGCCGCTATACACAAAGGCGCAACGTTCAAACCGGCAATTCACAAAGCGTGAATTGTCCAGCATGACGTCGCGGTCCAAAAATGCCTTGTCCTGGTATGCCCCTTGAACGCGGGGTGCTTCCGCCATGGATCATACTCTGTTCAGCGAGTGGTGTTGCCCGGCCAACTGGATCTGGTCATCTTTTAGCGCTGTGCATGGCAATTTTGAACTGCTATCAGACACCGAACAAAAGAATGTACAGATTACCGGAAAGGGCGCACTTATGGCACAGGAAAATGGCGGAACAGCCGAAGCGGACTCGAAGGATCCGGCACAGGCTTTGCCGATCTTTTACCAGCAGCCGGAAGTTTTGACGCCGGAGGCGCATGGAGGTCTGGGGATCAAACCGGATCTGGAGTTCAGTTTTGCCGCCAGGACCAATGCCATTCCCCTCAATGCGGCCGAGTTTCCACTGGCAGCGCGCGACTACCCGATTGTGTTTATAGGTGGCGAAACCGTCTGGGCTGTGGCTATTGTCGGCGTCCGTAAGGATCAGAACCTGTTTGTCGAAAAGGACAAGCAGTGGGCCGGCGGTCATTATATTCCGGCCTATGTCCGGCGTTATCCGTTCGTATTTGTCGCCAATGACGATTCCAGCCAATTCGCCTTGTGCATAGACCGGAAGTCTGGCCGGATCAGTGAAGATGGCGAGCGGAAGTTTTTCGAGAATGGAACGAAAACGAAACTCACCGAGGATGCCCTGAATTTCTGTACCGCCTATCAACAGCAGCATGTGGCGACAGGCAAGATCTGCGAAACGCTGAAATCACACGGTCTGCTGAAATCAAATCAGGCCAATGCCACGCTGCCGAACGGTGAGAAACTCTCGCTGGCAGATTTTCAGATCGTCGACGAAGCCAAGCTGAATGCCCTGAGCGATGAGGAATTTGCCAAGCTCCGGCCGAACGGAACGCTGGCGGCAATCTACTGCCACCTGGTGTCCATGAACAGCTGGAACAACCTGCTTCAAAGGGCCTGAGGGCTGCGAATATGCGGCACAACAACGACTTACAGCCTAGAAAACCTGGTTTTCACTTTTGCCAGGAAACGTTCACGGCTGACTTGCGTTGACGAATCCATCAGATAGTGCGCCATCCATTGCGTGCGGCAGCGTGGGTGGCATAGTGCGCGAATGCCTGTCAGCAACGTGCGCCGGCCGGGCTGGCCTACAAAGACACTCCACCAGAACGGCGCCCCGCAGGTTGTGACAACTGAGATCTTCCGGATGTTGGTCATCAACGGTTTGATGGGCTGACCGTCAACGGGCATGGTGAATGTGCTGTGCGGAACCCAGACCCGGTCGAGCCAGCCTTTCAGCATGGCCGGCAGGCCATACCACCAGGTCGGGTAGATGAAGACCAGGCCCTCCGCCCATCGGATATCATCGAGATGATCCGCAATGGGGCGTTCATTATCGCCAGCGGTGTGGTAGCCACGCCGTTCGTCAGCCTCCATGACCGGGTTGAAGCCCTGGGCATAAAGATCGGTCAGCCTGATGTTGTGGCCGGCTGTGGCCATGGCGGTCACCGCCGTATCGCGGATGGCTGCCGAGAAGCTCTCATCGCACGGGTGACAATAAACAACGAGGATGCGCATCAAAACCGCTCCAACCCGGGAAACAGATACAGTTTGCCGCTTCGATAATCGTAGTCCGGGGCGTCCCAGGCAATCATCTTGCCCGGATTGAGCAGGCCTTTGGGATCGGCTTCGCGCTTGAAGGCCAGCTGTACTTCATCGGTTTGCTTCATACCGCCTTCTTCCAGCGTATAGCGGTGCGGGTTGAAGATCGGGCATCCTTCGGCTTCATGAATGGCCATGATTTCCTCCAGCCGCTCCACGGTGGTGTAACGCACCAGCGGCAGGCCGAAACAGGTTATGTCGCCGTTGAACCTGACGAACTCCAGATGACCGGGAACTTCATCGCCAAACATTTCGGTCATCCGGGCGATGCGTTGCAGATGATCGGGGAAGGGATACAGTACCTGTAGGTAGGTGATGGCCGGGTCGACCCGCAGGGCCCGCAGGGTGGTATGATTCCAGGTGAGTTCGAAGGCCGGCGGAAGACCGGTCAAGTCAGCCGCGGTATCGGAACGGAACAGAAGTTCGCCGCCGCGGCGGGCGTGAAACGCTGCGAATGCGTCCATGGCGTGGGCTGCCACCATTAAAACGGCAATGCTTTGATCGCGACGGATATATTTCCTGTGACGCAGGAAATAATCGTGTGGCACAGGTGCCGCGATGGCGGCGATTTCCTTGGTCAAAAGGCCGTCCTGACGCGCCAGTTCGTTGCAATAGCCGGCAGCTTGCAGAAAGTCATCAAATCCGACCAGGACGTCGACCCAGTCGAAGCTCTGGGTCAGCGGCAGTTCCACCTCGGTGACGATGCCGTTGGTCCCGTATGCATGCATGACCTTGTAGACATCGTAGCCGGACAGATCGAGGACGCGTGGGTTTTCTTCCATGGTGACGATGCGCAGGCGCAGGATGTTGCCGATGTCCCGCAAGCCGCCCCAGTTTATTGATCCGACACCGCCAGACCCGCCGCATATGAAGCCA
>JANQIR010000119.1 GCA_028282065.1 Aestuariivirgaceae bacterium | reverse complement strand
CGGCTTCCCCGGTGTCGTGGTATCCGATATCCGCATGCCGGGTATCGACGGCATGGAACTGCTGCAACGGGTGCTGGAGCTCGATCCGGAGTTGCCGGTTGTCCTGGTCACCGGTCACGGTGACGTCCAGCTTGCGGTGAAAGCCATGCGTCTTGGAGCCTATGATTTCATAGAGAAGCCCTATTCCTCCAACCACCTCACCGAGGTTATCCGCCGCGCCATCGACAAACGGCGCCTGACGCTGGAAAACCGGCAACTTCGTTCCGCCGCATCCGGGCGCGACAAACTCGAAGCACGGCTGCTCGGCCGCTCCGCGGTGATGGTGGAACTACGCCGCCAAATCCGTGCGGCGGCGGCAACCGACGCTGACATCCTGATCATTGGAGACACAGGCACCGGCAAGGAAGTGGCGGCGCGTGCACTGCATTCGATCAGCCCCAGGGCCGAACGTCCTTTCGTCGCCATCAACTGCGGCGCGCTGCCTGCCGATTTGATCGAAAGCGAGCTGTTCGGCCATGAGGCCGGTGCCTTTCCCGGCGCCATGCGCCCGAGATACGGCAAATTCGAACATGCCCAAGGCGGCACGGTCTTCCTCGACGAAATCGAGAGTATGCCGTTCGAACTGCAGGTTAAGCTGCTACGGGTGATCCAGGAACGCAGCATCACCCGCCTCGGCTCCAATGAACCCGTCGCATTGGACATCCGCTTCATCGCAGCCAGCAAGGCTGACCTGGAAAACGAAGTACGAGAAGGCCGCTTCCGCGATGACCTGCTGTACCGCCTGAATGTCATCACCCTGCGCATGCCACCCCTCAAGCAGCGCCAGGATGACATCCCCCGCCTTTTCACCCACCTGGTCAACGAAGCCTGCATCCGCTACCGCCGGGAGATCCCCGCCCTGCCCTCAGCGGTTCTATCCTCGGTCGCAAGCCACACCTGGCCCGGCAATGTCAGGGAGTTGCGAAATGCCGCTGACCGCTACGCCCTGGGTCTTGGGCTGGTTGACGGCGGCAACATTCCCGGCGAAAGCAGCAACTCGCTGCCGTCGCGGATTGCCGAGTTCGAGAGAAACGCCATTGCGGCAGAGCTGACGGCGAACAATGGCCGCCTGAAGGAAACCTACGAAGCGCTGGGCCTTTCCCGCAAGGCGCTGTACGAGAAAATGCAGAAATATGGTCTGAATCGGGAAGATTTCAGTTCTGCCTCCGGTCAATTATGACGCATTTCGCACGCTTTGGGTTGCTTCCGACACATGATATCCCGCCAAGTGTCCCCATTGCGACCCACCGTTGCAAATATTACCGGCAATCCACGAAATAACCCATCGCAAGTGCTTGCACCTGGCAGGCCGTGCACGTCAAATCACGCCATAGCACGTAACCGCGGCCGGGGGCGCAAGGTGTCCGCAGGAACACAAAGCCGTACCCGCCTAGCTGGCCGAAAGCCGGATGCAGCCTGCTATACCATTGAATTTGAGCAAGTTTTGGCGATCCAAAACATCCTAACATCGCCAAAACACACCAACTGCCAAAGGAGAGAAGACCAATGCGTTATCTAAAGATTGCAGCCGCCGCAGCCAGTGTTCTGGCGCTTTCGGCAAGCGGCGTACTTGCAAACTGCGATCCTGGTGAAACCGTCATCAAGTTCAGCCACGTCACCAACACGGACAAACATCCAAAGGGCATCGCCGCATCCCTTCTGGAAAAACGCGTCAACGAGGAAATGAACGGAAAGGCCTGCATACAGGTTTTCCCGAACTCCAGCTTGTACGACGACAACAAGGTCCTGGAAGCTCTGCTCAACGGAGACGTTCAACTGGCCGCGCCCTCCCTGTCGAAATTCGAGAAATTCACCAAGAAATTTCGGATTTTCGATCTCCCGTTCCTGTTCGAGGACATCAACGCGGTGGACCGTTTCCAGAACTCGGCCGATGGTGAGAAGTTGAAGAACGCCATGGTGCGCCGCGGCCTGAAGGGGCTGGCTTTCTGGCATAATGGCATGAAGCAGCTTTCTGCTTCCAAACCTCTTATGGTGCCGGCGGATGCCGAGGGCCTCAAGTTCCGCGTGCAGGCATCCGATGTCCTGGTGGCTCAGTTCGAACAGCTTGGCTCCAGTCCTCAAAAGATGTCCTTCAAGGAGGTCTATGGCGGTCTGCAAACCAAGGTGATCGATGGCCAGGAGAACACATGGTCCAATATCTACGGCAAGAAATTCTTCGAGGTGCAGGACGGTGTCACGGAGACCAACCACGGCATCATCGACTATCTCGTCGTGACCTCGGATGAATGGTGGCAAGGCCTGAAGCCGGACGTCCGCGACCAGTTTGCGCAGATCCTCAAGGAGGTCACCGACACGCGCAACAAGGAAGCAACCGCGGTCAATGAAGCCAACAAGCAGAAGATCATCGAATCCGGCGGCGTTGTTCGCACGCTGTCTCCGGAGCAACGCAAGGCATGGGTTGAGGTGCTGAAGCCCGTCTGGGCCAAGTTCGAAAAGGACATCGGCGCAGATTTGATCAAGGCGGCGCAATCCGCCAACGAAGGCAGCTGATCCTCACGGATCTGCCTGCAATTGGCCGCGTGACACAAAGCCCCCGGATGTCACGCGGCCAGCACCCAACAGCTTTCGGGACCAGGAGATCTGAAGGATGCATGCCCAGGCCGATGGAGCGGGAACCGGTATTTTCGACTATATCGAAGAAACTCTGATTGCCATCCTGCTCGGGTTGATGACCCTGATCACATTCGCCAATGTGATCGCCCGTTATGTCTTTAATGCCAACATTCTTTGGGCGCTGGAAGTAACCGTCTTCCTGTTTGCCTGGATGGTGCTGCTGGGCGTTTCTTACGGCGTCAAACACTCATTTCACATTGGCGTCGACGTTCTGGTCCGCGCGCTGCCCCCCGGCCCGCGCAAGGTCTTGAGCCTCATAGCCGTGGCGGCCTGCCTGGCATTTGCGATTTTGATGCTCAAGGGCTCATGGGACTATTGGTCCCCCTTCATAGGCAAACGCGCGTTTCTCGAAACGGACGACGTGCCGATGCCTTTCTTTCTGCAATTCTTCTCTGAATGGTTGAACGAAGGCGAGCGCTACGAAAAACTGCCACGGTTCATTCCCTACGCCGTATTGCCCTTGAGCATGGCGCTTTTGACATGGCGGTTTCTTCAGGTGGCATGGAAGGTAGCGACCGGCCAGCAGGAAATGGTGATCGCCGGCCACGAGGCCGAGGACCTGCTTGAAGAAACCAGGCAGCAGCAATCGGCTGGTTCCGACACGAAGGGGAACTGACCGATGGACATCGTACTGCTCTTCGCGCTTGTCATTGGCCTGATGCTGATCGGCGTTCCGATCGCCATATCACTCGGCCTGTCCAGCATCATCTTCTTGATGGTCCATTCGGGCGGTTCGCTGGCCTCCATCGCCCAGACGCTTTTTTCCGCCTTTGACGGGCACTATACGCTGCTCGCCATTCCATTCTTCATCCTGGCCTCCAGCTTCATGTCGACCGGCGGCGTGGCGCGCAGAATCATCCGCTTTGCGATTGCCGTGGTCGGCCACTTTCAGGGCGGACTGGCCATCGCCTCGGTCTTCGCCTGCATGATGTTTGCCGCCTTGTCAGGTTCCTCGCCCGCAACCGTCGTCGCCATCGGCACCATCGTCATCGCCGGCATGCGTCAGGTTGGCTACACAAAGGAATTCGCCGCCGGCGTCATCTGTAATGCCGGCACGCTGGGAATCCTGATCCCTCCGTCCATCGTCATGGTCGTTTATGCCGCGGCAACCGATGTCTCCGTCGGCCGCATGTTCCTTGCCGGCGTGTTCCCCGGCCTCATCGCCGGATTGATGCTGATGCTCGGCATCTATGTCGCCGCCAAATATCGCGGACTGCCCTCGCAGCCATGGGCCGGATGGGGCGAAATATTTGCCTCCGCCCGGGACGCCATGTGGGGCCTGCTGCTGATCGTGATCATTCTCGGCGGCATCTATGGCGGCATCTTCACACCCACCGAGGCAGCCGCCGTCGCAGCGATCTACGCCTTCATCATCGCCAATTTCATCTATCGTGACATGGGGCCGCTACACGTTGAAAACGGTAACAGCATCTCGATCCTGTCGAAGCCTCAAAGCCTGATCACCGTGTTCTTTCACGAGGACACCCGCCGCACGCTGTTCGAAGCCGGCCGTTTGACGATCATGCTGATGTTCATCATCGCCAACGCATTGATCCTGAAGCACGTACTAACCGAAGAGCGCATTCCCCAGATTATCACTGAAGCGATGCTGGCGGCCGGGTTCGGACCGATCCTGTTCCTGGTTGTCGTCAACATTATCCTGCTGATTGGCGGACAGTTCATGGAGCCATCGGGTCTGCTGGTCATCGTCGCACCGTTGGTGTTCCCGATTGCCGTGGAACTCGGCATCGATCCGATCCATCTCGGCATCATCATGGTGGTCAACATGGAGATCGGAATGATCACCCCGCCGGTCGGACTCAACCTGTTCGTCACCGCCGGCGTGGCCGGAATGTCGGTGCTGAACGTGGTCAAGGCGGCCCTGCCCTGGGTGGGCATCATGTTCGCCTTCCTGATCCTGGTCACCTATGTGCCGATCATATCGACCTGGCTTCCGACCCTGCTGATGGGCCCGGAGATCATCACACATTAGCAAAGACGCGCCCTGTCCGGACAACCCGTCCGGGCGGTCCGGGCGCGTCAGCTCTCGAACCGGGTCTGGCCCCTGCGATGTTCGTCAATCGGTAAATCAAGGTGCAGCGGCTGGTGCGCACGCTGCGAACAGGCATGACGCGGGCACAGCCGGCAGTTGATCCCGATCGGCGTGAACAGATCCGGATCGCCAAGCTGAAACTGTCCGGCATAGACGAGTTCATTGGCATGTTCGATTGAACAGCCGAGCGTGATGGCCAGCCGGTGGTCCTGCGACCGGTAGCCCGACGTCGGACGGTCAACGGTCCGGCTGATCGTGAAATATTTGGAGTTGTCCGGCATCTCGACAAACTGTGGCAGAATCCGCCCCGGCGTCCTGAAACTCAGGTGAATGTCCCAACGCGGACAGGCCCCGCCATACTCCGCCAGATGGAAACTCGTTGCGTTGAACCGCTTGGTGACGTTCCCCGCCTTATCAATCCGCAAAAAGAAGAACGGAACCCCGTTATTGCCGTCGCGCTGCAGCGTGGTGACCCTGTGGCACGCCTGTTCAAAAGACACACCGAACCGGGCCGCCAGATGATCCAGGTCATAGCGGCTTTTGCGCGCTTCGGATAAAAACGCGTCATAAGGCATCAAGACTGCCGCGGCGAAGTAGTTGGCCAGTTCGACCCGGCATCTTGCCTTCTGACGGGGGTCTTCGACCTTCGCGGCGGCAATTTGAGCATCGATCACATCATCATACTGCAGCAGCCCGATCATATGCGTGAGCTGAAAGACCCGGTTTTGGAAATCCAGCACTTCGGACAGCACCACCTTTTTCGCAACCGGCTCATAATAGCGTAGCGCGCCGGGCAACTCCCCTGCCGGAACGGATTCGACAGCAACACCAAGCTCGTTCTGCAACCGGATCTTCAGATAGCCATACATATCGTCCGGAGCGATCCTGTCGGCGCCAAAGAACGCCTCGGTGCTTTTTTCAATATCGGCAAAATGGTTCTTGCTTCGCCGGAACAGATCATGGACAGCCGCCTCAGGTGTCCCGGCCAAGACTGACCGGCCCGCTCCATCTTCACGCATTTCCCGCGACGACAATACGTGCTCGCTCACCGCACGGTAGGTTTTGTGCAGATCGATCAGACTTTCCACAAGACCGGGACAATGGTCCAGCGCCGCCCGCAACTCCTGCAGGTCCGGCCTGCCCTTTTCAAATACCGGATCTTGGAGAACATTGTGAAGGTCGGCCAGTTTGTTGGGCTCATCGCCGCTCACCAGATCGCGCCATTCAACGCCATAGACCGCGGAAATGCGCATCAGCACCTGCACGGACAGGCTACGCTGGTTGTTTTCCAGCAAATTCACATAAGACGCGCTCAACCCCAGCGCCTGAGCCATTTCCATCTGCGTCTGCCCGCGTTCCTTGCGCAGCTGCCGCAGGCGTGGCCCAAGATATGTCTTGCGCGACCTCAACTCATAGTCCTCCGTAACATCTTGCAGTTTACATAGTTACAAATTGCGTTTTTGTAAATTACAAGCCACTCACGATGACCCTTTTTCAGTCGCTGCCAGCCCGGTTCCGGGCTATGAGGCCCGGATCATTACAAATTGAGTCCGTTTAGAGGGAAGCCAAACGGGACTTCGTGAGGAAATAGCCATGAAACACGGCCATACACATCTGTTCATCCCCGGTCCGACGAACGTTCCTGAACGTATTCGCAGAGCGATGAACGTTCCGATGGAAGATATGCGCGCACCGGACTTCGGCGCGTTTACGAAGCCGCTGTTCGAGGGTTTGAAACGGATCTTCAAGACAACCGACAGCCGCATGTTCATGTTCCCCGGCTCCGGCACCGGTGCATGGGAATCCGCCATCACGAACACGCTCAACGCAGGCGACAAGGTTATCATGTCCCGCTTTGGCCAGTTCAGCCATTTGTGGGTCGATATGGCCGAACGTCTCGGTCTCGACGTTCACTGCATCGACGTCGAATGGGGTGCGGGCGTGCCCGTTGATGAATACGCGCGGCTTCTGGAAGCCGACAAATCGCACAGCATCAAGGCGGTGTTCGTCACACAAAATGAAACGGCGACAGGCGTGGCATCGGACGTTCCGGCCGTTCGTGCGGCGCTGGACGCAGCGAACCACCCCGCCCTGCTGTTCGTCGACGGTGTCAGTTCTATTGGATCGATTGACTTCCAGATGGATGCATGGGGCGTAGACCTGGCCGTGGCCGGTTCCCAAAAAGGTTTCATGATGCCTGCCGGCCTGTCGATGCTGGCGGTCAGCCCGCGCGCATTGGAAGCGGAAAAGACCGCGACAATGCCGCGCTGCTATTTCTCCTTCGCAGACATGATGAAGGTCAATGACGACGGTTATTTCCCTTACACGCCGCCCACACAGCTGTTCCATGGCCTTCGCGAGTCGATCGCGATGCTCGAGGAAGAAGGCCTGGAAAACGTGTTTGCGCGCCACAATCGACTTGCCGAGGGCGTGCGTCGCGGAATAGCCGCCTGGGACGGCTGCAGGCTTTGCGCCGTTGGCCCTGAGTGGCATTCCGACACGGTGTCGGCAATCGTGGTTCCCGAGAGCATTGATGCCCGTGATGTTATCCGCATCGGCTATGACAAATACCGCACAAGCTTTGGCAGCGGACTGACCAAGGTCATGGGCAAGGTCTTCCGCATCGGTCACCTTGGCGACCTGAACGAGGTTATGTGTCTGGCCGCACTGAGCTCGGCGGAAATGGCCTTGACCGAAGCCGGCGCCAAAGTAGAGCTTGGAGCTGGTGTCGCCGCTGCTCAGGCCTACTACCTGGAGGCCAATCAGGACGTCGTGAACATCGCCGCAGAGTAAGGTATCGCAACCGCACGACGGCTCATTTCAGTCAAAAGAAAGGCTCCGCTGCAATCACACAGGCGGAGCCTTTTTGTTTGATCCGGCCCCCGTACAGGGCTTTGGGGCTTGCTTCAGCAGACCACGTTTTGCGGCTCTCCCCGCTCGAATGCTTCAAGCAAAGTAACAAGCTGGTCCCACAGCCCCTGCTGGGCCTCCTGACTGGCCCAGGCAACATGCGGCGTCACAATGACATCCGGCCGCTCCAACACGCTCAAAAGCGGATTGTCGTCGCGCGGCGGCTCTCCATAAAGCACATCGAATCCAATTCCTGAGATCAGCCCCTCTTCCAGCGCCTGCACCAATGCCGCCTCGTCCACCAAGCCACCGCGAGCCGTATTCACAATGATCGGCTTGTTCCTCATTTTCCGGAACTCCGGCATTGCAATCATGTTACGCGTTGCCGGCATCAGCGGCGCGTGCAATGTGATGACATCAGCCGTCTCCAGCACCTCATCAAACGGAGTGTAGAGCGGCCCCAGACCCTCCACGCCTTTATGCGCGGCAAACATCGGCCGCATACCAAGGGCCCTGCCGATATCGGCAACAGCCTGGCCGAGCACGCCCTCGCCAAAAATGCCAAGCCTCGAACCGGCCAGATCCTTTATCGGATGGGTGTGAAAACAAAACTGCCCCGAACGCTGCCACGCACCATCTATGACATCCTGCCGGTAACCGACGATCGAACGGCGCAGTGCCAGGATAAGCGCAAATGTGTGCTCAGGCACTGTATTGGCGGCATAGCTGCGAATGTTGCAAACCGTAACGCCATGCTCCTTGGCAGCTTGCGTATCGATGACGTCATAGCCCGTCGCCGCCAGGCAGATCATTTTCAGGTCCGGCAACTGTTCGAACGCTTCCCGGCGGATCGGCACCTTGTTGGTTACCGCAATTCGAGCTCCGGCCAGACGCTCGACAACCTGGTCAGGCCGGCTGCTGTCATAGCTCACCCATTCATGCTCGAAAGCAGGTTGCGAAAGCTCGACGCTCGGCCCAATGGTTTCGCGATCCAGGAACACGATTTTCGTCATCTCAGCGCCTTTCATCATACTTGCGCCCAAGCGCGCCCGACCCTATAGGATCAGCGGACGGGCGTTGCAATACAAAAAACGCCATGTTGTCAATTTACAATATTACATTTTTCCTGCCTTGTGATTGACAAGAATTTCCCGTTGACCCGAAATTCCGTGAATTCCGCATCGTTACCGCTATCGTTTTGCCTTCGGGAAACCGGCAATGCACCGTGCTGAATGCGGGAGACAAGCACATGGCCTACAACATCTTGATCCTTGGTGCCTCGTATGGGTCGCTATTGGGCACAAAGCTGCTTATGGCTGGTCATAACGTGACTCTGGTGTGCCGGGCACAAACAGCGGACCTGATCAACACACTGGGCACGGAGGTTCGTATCAAGCTGAAGGGCGAAGAGCACCACCGCAGCTTCAGGTCATCCGAGCAACCAGGAACGCTCCACGCCGCCGCGCCTGACGAGGTTGCGCCCGCGGGCTTCGATATGGTGGTCCTGGCCATGCAAGAACCGCAATATGCCGCAAATGAGATATGGCAGCTCATGAAACGGATCGCCGCGGCACGTGTGCCCTGCCTGTCCTTGATGAATATGCCGCCACTGCCCTATCTAAGGCGCCTGCCGGGATTGCAGGACTGCGATCTCGACCACTGCTACACCAATGCGCGGGTTTGGGACGGGTTTGACCCTGAACTGGTCACCTTGTGCAGCCCGGATCCGCAAGCTTTCCGCCCGCCTGAGGAAAAAGCCAACGTGCTTCATGTTGGCCTGCCGACCAACTTCAAGACGGCTCCGTTTGCCAACCCGGCACATAATGCCATCCTTGAAAAACTCGAAACCGACATCGCCGCCGTTCAGGTGGACGGCCTGGACATTCCGGTAAAACTGAAATTGTACGACTCGCTGTATGTCCCCCTTGCCAAGTGGAGCATGCTGCTGGCCGGCAATTACCGATGCGTGACCAGCGACGGCGTCCGCCCGATCAAGGACGCGGTGCACGGCAATATCTCTCAATCCGAGGACATCTACAACCATGTTGCCGCACTGGTGCGACACCTGGGGGCCGATCCTGCCGATCAGGTGCCCTTCGCGAAATACGCCAAAGCAGCCGAGACCTTGTTGAAGCCGTCATCTGCCGCCCGCGCCATTGCAGCAGGAACGCCGACGATCGAGCGTGTTGACCGCCTTGTCCAACAAGTCGGTCATGAATTGGGCATGCACCATGATGCTGTCGACGAGACGGTGGCCATCGTCGACGCGAGGCTGGCTGGAAACCAACAGCAGGTCGCCTAGGCTCGCCACTCACGGACAAGGCCCACCTGCCAACGGACAATTGCGTCGAGCGCTTTGGGCTTTATCAAGCCGCAATGATGTTGCACGATGGATTGCGGTATCGATCGGACATGGGGCAGCACAAATAAGAACAATATTTTCAAAGACTTAAAGAAAAGCGACGCGCCGCCTGATCAGCACCTTGAAGGGATTTGGGATTCCCCTGTCATCGCCAGATTTATCTGGCTGCAATGCCGCATCCCATCCTGCCCCGGCACTGCGATACATCCGCTTGCGACACACAAAAACATAACATGGTATGAGCCAAAAATGGGGTGTGTTTGTCCGGCGTCGTTAAGGTTACCTGAAATCATTGAATCTACATAAAATGTTATAAGAATCTTAACGATTGCTTGGTCGGCCGATCTGGCTTCCTGGCAACCGTTTTGGCAGCATCGGCGCACTTAGTTGAAAAATAACTATTCGGCTGTCCCAGATCGGGCAGCCTTCGGGAGTGCGCAAAATGGTTGATCGGACGGATCTCAACACCGGTTCAAATGCGGCTGATGAAAACGTGGATGCAGGCGGCAACGCATCCTCAAATGGGTCGGCGGCAGCCTCCGGCGAGATTGTCGTGGCGCAAAACACCAATGGTCAGGCCCAGGAAAACGGCCAGGGCCAGAACGGAAACGCACAACAGAACGGCCAAACCCAGCAAAGCGGAAATGCCGATCCGAACGCGAACGCCCAAAATCAGAATGGTCAGGTCCCGAACGGCCAGGATGAACCTCAGGACGTAACGCTCGCCATCGGCAAACTGTCCGGACTCGACGAAACCAGGATCAAGCTGGATGTACAGGCACAATCCGGCGGAACCGTCACATTGCCTGACGACTTGGAGATCGAAGAGGTTTCCACATGGGGCAACCATATCGTCTTTCGTGACGCGGACGGTTTCCTCTATGTAATCAGAGATGGTGTCACGAATGTCCCGAACATCGAATTCGGCGACATCGTTATCGAATCGCAAGCGATCACTGCCGGCCTTCAGTCGGGTCAGCTCGTTATTCCCGCCGCAGGCAACGATGCCGATAGTAGCGGTGGCAACTTTGCCGCTGATCCGGGCAATCTCGGACCTGCGCCGGACCTCCCGCCTATCCTGCCCCTCACCGAGCAACAATTTACAGCACCGGACAACGAGGAATTCGTTGGTGTTAATGGCGATTCCAACTCTATCGGCGAACCGCTCCAGATCCTCGCCGTAAACCCGGAAAGGCCGGCTGTTGCCGAACAGGCATTGTCCGACGGCTCCAATCCGGCTGCAGACGATGAAAGCGACCAGGCCGCCGTGATCATTGAGGCGGGCACATCACCGGTTACCGACCTCAGGTTTGGCTCTGATATATCCGGCATTAACGTAACGGACGAAGACGGGAATCCGATTGTCGACGAAAACGGCGACCCGGTGGTGTTCGAGTTCGACCAGACAGATCCCAACACCATTGTTGGGTCCGTGGACGGCACGCCGGTTATTATCATTACGATAGATCTGCCGAGTGATATCCCACCGGGTACAACCGGCGAAGGCGATCTCATCGTCGAATTGCTCGACGGCTTCCCGCACCAGCCTGGCGAAGAAGGCGATGCCATCATCAACGATGTGCCGATTGAAGCTGAAGACGATGACGGTAACACAGACACCATCGATGCGGATGTCGTCGTCACGGACGACACGCCCACGGTCGAGGTTGGACCGGCCGACGGCGAAATTTCGCAGTTGAACCTGGATGAGACGATCGATCCGCAGGCCGACGGGCCCGACGGGGACGACCAGTACGGCCCGGGCGATGCATTCCCTGACAACAATGGCGATCTTGATGACACCGGCGGGAGTGCGCCGTTTGGCTCACTGTCGACAAGCCCCGGGGCGATTGCAAGCCTGTTCAGCATTACCAATCTGACCACTGGCGCTGACCACGAGGGCGCCACGACAACATACCTGTTCAACGTCAATCTCGATGACGGTTCCGGAAATCCCCCCACCGGGGGCGTCGATTCCGGGATTGCTGTAACCCAGCAGGCTCCAGGCGGTAATCCGGGTGTCAGTGGCGGGCCTTATCCCGACACCAGCATCTATCTGTTTGTCGAAGGCGGCCAGATCGTTGGCCGCGTCGGAAACGGTCAGGATCCTGATGACAATCCGATTGCCTTCACGATTGCAATCAACGACCCTGATCCGTCCGTAATCGGCGACGAGACGCTTGAAGTTCAACAGTTCCTGGTCATCGACCATGGCGATACCGGCACCACGTTCGACACCGAAGTCGGATTGAACCCCGATGGGTTCGGTATTGTCGTGACAGGCGAAGTGACCGTCGTCGATGGCGACCAGGACGTGGCCGCCGACAGCGCAAGCGTCGACATTACGTCTCTTGTCTCTTTCGACGACGATGGCCCGACGCTGAGCGTCGACATCGACGATGAGGCCGCCGCCGCAGCGCTTGCAATCGAACTGGACGAAACCATCGGTGCCGACCGCGCCAACGATTCCGGCGAGACGGCTGACGGCAATACCGATGATGACACCGGCGTTCTTGGCAGGGTCACCACCTCCGTGGTTGGCGGCATCGGCTCCGGACTGGTCAACACGGACGGGACCTTCGGTTCGGACGGAAATGGCGGTGAAACGTCTAATTTGAGTTTCGTGGGGCTGACGGCCGGAGGGCCAGGCGTCGCCACGAATCTGTCCGCCATCGACGGTGGCACGATCACGTTGTTCCTGACGACCGGAGGCGAACTTGAAGGCCGCGATACCAATGGCGATGTCGTATTCGCCATTGAGATCGTAGAGGTCGCTGGTGTTGAGCAGCTGCAGGCCACATTATTTGAAGCCATCGATCATGGCCGCGACGGCAATCTCTTCGACAACGACCCGGTTCTGTCGATCAGTGATGGCCTGATCCAGCTTCAATATGAAGTGACACGCTCCGATGGCGACGGCAGCACGGTCACGGTTGCGGATCAGTTCGATATCATTACGACAACGGGTTCGCTGTTCACGTTCGACGACGACGGACCGGTCCTGACGGTTGAAGGAAACGACAACCTGGCCGCGTCCGCGCTGACCACCGAAGTCGATGAAACCGTCTACTTCGGCGACACGGAAACTGCCATTGAGCAAGGCCCTGCCCTCAATGCAATCGTCGGCATGGATCGTTACAACACCGATATTGGCGAAACCGAAGATCCGGGCGGAAATCCCAATACGGACGACGTATTCCTGTTCCCGCCAGTCCTTGGTCAGGTAACAACGTCGGTTGCCGGCGGGATCGCCTCCGGTTTGTTTAGTGTCGGCGGCGATTTTGGCTCGGATGGGCCGGGCTCCGATACCGGCGTTTTGAGCTTCGTCGGACTGCCGGCGGACGGTACGCCGGTGCTTACCAACCTGTCTGCGACCAATGGCGGTCCGATTTCGCTCATATTGGTGTCGCCGACCCAGGTCGACGGCGTTGATGCCTTCGGAACGGGCGATGTCGTATTCTCCATCGCAATCATTGGCGCCCCCGGTGCCGAACAACTGCAGACCACACTGTTTGAAGCAATCGATCACGGACCGGACGGCAACCTCCATGATGCCGAGATCGAACTATTGCTGGCGCCCGGCGATAACGAAACGCCGGTCGAGGCGTCACCGCTACAACTGCAGTATGAAGTCACGCGCG
>JANQIR010000103.1 GCA_028282065.1 Aestuariivirgaceae bacterium | reverse complement strand
GGTGCCAGGAGGTGCCAGGAGGTGCCAGGAGGTGCCAGGAGGTGCCAGGAGGTGCCAGGAGGTGCCAGGAGGTGCCAGGAGGTGCCAGGAGGTGAATGTGATGAGCTACGGACTGACCCGCGAACAACTGGATTTGCAGGCCCGGGCACGCGAACTCGCTCGCGGCTCCATCGCAGCGCGTGCCGCTGAGGTAGACCGCACGGAACAATACCCGTGGGACACGGTCGGCGAACTTCATGCGGCGGGATTCATGGGTATGACCGTCCCTGAGGCCTATGGAGGGCCCGGCCTGAGTTTTCTCGACGCCGTGCTGGTCATCGAGCAGATGGCGCAATGTTGCGGCCCCGCCGGGCGCATTGCCGTGGAAGCCAATATGGGCGCGATATCCGCGATCATGGAATACGGCACAGAGGAACAGAAGACGTTTGCCGCGCAGTTTCCGCTGTCGGGCGACAAGCCGGCGATTTGCATAACCGAGCCCGAGGCGGGCAGTGCCGCTACGGAAATGACAACCCGGGCCGACAAACACGGCAACACTTATGTTCTCAATGGCAAGAAGCACTGGATCACCGGCGGAGGCGTTTCCAGGCTGCATCTGATCTTCGCCCGGGTCTTCGACGAAGCGGGCGAAGAGCAGGGCATTGGAGGCTTCATTGCCGTCAAGGACGAGTGCAAGGGCCTGGTAATCGGCAAGCGGGAGCCGGCCATGGGGTTGCGGGGCATCCCTGAAACCGAGGTGCTGTTTGAGGACCTCGAAATCCCTCAAGACCGTGTATTGCTGCCGCCGCGCGGTTTCGGCGATCTGATCAATGCCTACAACTCCCAGCGCGTTGGCGCCGGAACGGTCGCCCTTGGCCTGGCGCAGGGCGCCTATGAGCAGGCCCGCGACTACACGCTGGAGCGCGAGCAGTTCGGCCGGCCGATTGCCGAGTTCCAGGGCCTGCAGTGGATGATCGCCGACATGGCCACGCAGATTGAGGCCGGACGCGCCCTGATCTACCGTGCCGCCCGTTCGCGCGGTGCCAATGACAGCCCGTTTCCCGATCCCATTTGCGCTGCCCAGGCGAAACTGTTCACCTCCGAAATGGCCATAAAGGTCACCAACGATGCGCTGCAACTGTTCGGCGCCAAGGGCTATTCGCGCAATTCGGCTGCCGAGCGTTATGTGCGCGACGCGCGTATGTTCGCCATCGCCGGTGGCACCGCGCAAATGCTGCGCACACTCATTGCGTCTCATCAGCTCGGCATGAAACTGCCGCAGCATCGCGAGGGGTTCATTGATCTGGCAAGACGGGCAAAACGCTCTGAAGCGGCCGAATAGGCCGCCGGGTCCTGCCGTTTCATGAACCGGGATGAGTTTCGATTGACGGCAACGCCCTTTTACCGGTAATTCGCCCCGTCTTTAATGCGGCTCAATTGGATCTTCATGGCGATCTTGAACTGGGGGCAACGAGTAACATGCCGATACTACTGGGCATTGATACCGGCGGAACTTTCACCGATGCCGTCTTGCTGGATGAAGATCGTGCGGTGGGCGATCAGGTCATCGCCAAGGCCAAAGCCCTGACGACACGTCACGATCTGTCCGAAGGCATTGGCGAGGCCATCGGAAAGGTCATCGCGCAGACCGGAACCGGGCCTGATGATGTGGCGCTCGTATCGCTGTCCACGACGCTGGCGACCAATGCGCTGGTCGAAGGCCAGGGCGGAAAGATCTGCCTGATCATGATCGGCTTTAGCGAGGCGGATCTAGACCGGGCCGGACTGCGCCAGGCACTTGCCGGCGATCCTGTCATTCTCGTGGCCGGTGGTCATGGGCCGCACGGTGACGCCGTTGCGCCGCTCGATGTGAATGCCCTTGAGGCCGGGCTGGATAAGCTTGGTGACAACATTGCCGGGTTTGCCATTGCCGGGCAGTTTGCGGTCCGCAATTCCGAGCATGAACTGACAGCCCGCGAACTGGTCCTGGAACGCACCGGTTTGCCGGTAACCTGTTCGCATGAGCTGTCTTCCAAGCTGGGTGGTCCGAAGCGTGCGCTGACCTGTGTGCTCAACGCCCGGCTGATCGGCTTGCTGCACCGCCTGATCGCGGCTTGCGAAGGCCTGCTGGCGGCCATGGAGATAGCTGCGCCGCTGATGATCGTGCGCGGCGATGGTGCGCTAATCGCTGCCGATGTCGCCAAAAGCCGGCCGATCGAAACGATCCTGTCGGGTCCGGCGGCCAGCCTGGTTGGCGCGTCTTATCTGACCGGCCAAGCAAATGCCATGGTCTCGGACATTGGCGGCACGACCACAGATATTGCGGTTTTGAAGGACGGCCGACCCCGCCTTGACGAACGCGGCGCCACCGTTGGAGGCTGGCAGACCATGGTGGAAGCCGTCGCCATGCGCACCCACGGTCTTGGCGGCGACAGCGAGGTCAAACTCTCTGACGGCGGGCTCAGGCCGCAGCTTCTGCTCGGACCGCGCCGTTTCGTCCCGGTAAGCCTGCTTGCCGTGCGGTATGAACAAATCGTCATGGCCACCTTGCGCCGGCAGCTTGGCCAGGAAGCGCCGCGAGAACTGGATGGACTGTTTGTGTTGAATCCGAACGCGCCGGATCAGTTGCCTGCCGACTTGTCGCAAGGCGAGCGTGAGTTGCTGGACGGTGTTGCAGATGGCCCCAAGGCCATGGACCGCCTTGTCAGGAACCGCATTCAGATTGGCACCATCAAGCGTCTGGTTGCCCGCGGCCATCTAATGATTTCCGGATTTACACCATCCGATGCAGCGCATGTTCTGGGTGTGCATGGTGCCTGGAACGGCGAGGCCGCCCAACTCGCGGCAAGCCTGTTTGCCCGCAAGCGCGATGCAAGAGGCGATGCGGTGGCACAGGACGCCAAAACGATGGCGCAATGGGTCATTTCGTCCTTGCACCGACGCTCTGCCGATGTCCTGCTGGACGCCGTCTGCAGCGAGGATGGCCTTCCGGACGGACTAAGCCAGTCGACACTCGCCAGGGCGGCGATCGACGGTCACGGCGGATTTGTCCAGCCGCTCCTGAAGGTAACGGTTCCCATCATCGGTCTGGGCGCGTCGGCTGTGGCCTACTACCCGGCCGTGGCCGGTCTGTTGTCAACTGAAGCGGTTGTGCCGGACGATGCCGATGTCGCCAATGCCATAGGCTCGGTTGTCGGGCGCATCCGGATTACCGCCGATGCAACCGTGTCTCAACCGGAAGAGGGCCGTTTTCAGGTGCACCTTGACGATGTTCAAACCAGATTCAGCGATGTCGAGGAGGCGATCAGTTTTACTCTGGAGCGTCTGAGGGAAAATGCCGGCGAGGCGGCGCGCGAAGCAGGTGCCGATGACATTCAGATCAGAACCCGCCGCGAGGATGTGACGGCAACTGTCGAAGGCCGGGCCATGTTCATCGAATCCCGCCTGTCGGCGACTGCGACCGGGCGCCCGCGCATGCGGCTTCACTGAGACGGCACGGCCGGACCCGGCATTGCGTGTATCAGCACCGCCGGGTCCCGCCCACAGGCTCAATTTAACAGCATCACAAGCGCGATCGTAGCGGCCGCAAAGGCCCATGCACATACGACGTCTGCGGCGGTCGGCCTGCGCACCCGCCAGTAGTCACCCGTCATGGCGGACACCTCCTTGTTCGTTGGCTCTGCACCGGACCATTGGGCCGGCGGCGCGGGAGCGATTCACTATCGATGTCCGCTGAATGCCATAACGCAGTTGCGCAGGATGTGAATTTCGTCACATCCGGTCTGCGGAATATTGTCGTTGCGGTTGTGCAACACTTCCCAGCAAATTGCCCCGCAGAACGCCCGTCTTGGTGTCAAAGGCTTGAGAATCCTGTCGGTTGATGATTTTGTTAACCATAAAGTGCGAAGGGAAGTGCTTGATCAATAAGAATAAAGAGGCGGTATGCGTGCATCACTTGGATTGTTGTATGTCGTTTTCAGCGCACTGATGATGTGGGCCGGACAGGAGGCCTTGTCATTCGGCCTGGTATCGGGTCTCAGCATTGTTTGCATGCTTTGGTCATTGGCTACCATTGCCTTGATGATCGCCATGGTGCGGGTATCGTTTCAACGGGCGTGATCGTCCCCGTCGATCGTACTCTGCGATCAGCAGGTCAAAAAAACGCACATCGCGGGGCTTCCAACCTGCGTGCGATGGTCTATAAGCAGCGCCATTGTTTGGAGCAGGATGTCACCACCACTTCGGCGTGATGGCACCCGAATTGACGGGAGACCCCAATGGCGCTTCGTGTAGCGATTAACGGATTTGGCCGCATTGGCCGTAACATATTGCGTGCAATTGCAGAATCCGGCCGCACCGACATACAGGTTGTCGGGATCAATGATCTCGGTCCGGTAGAGACGAACGCGCACCTGCTTAGGTTCGACTCCGTTCACGGCCGCTATCCCGGTGAGGTCAAAGTCGACGGTGATACCATCGATATCGGCTCCGGCCCGATCAAGGTGACGGCGGAACGCGATCCCTCGAAATTGCCCTGGGGGGAAATTGGCGTAGACGTTGCCATGGAATGTACCGGAATCTTCGCGTCCAAGGACAAGGCATCGGCTCATCTCGATGCGGGCGCAAAGCGGGTTCTGGTATCGGCTCCGGCATCCGGCGCCGACAAGACAATCGTCTACGGCGTCAATCACGATTCGCTGACCAGCGATGACCTGGTGGTCTCCAACGCCTCTTGCACCACCAACTGTCTGGCGCCGGTCGCCAAGGTGATTAATGATACGGTGGGCATCGACAAGGGCTTCATGACCACCATCCACGCCTATACCGGTGACCAGCCCACCCTCGACACGATGCACAAGGACCTGTATCGCGCGCGCGCTGCTGCCATGTCGATGATCCCGACCTCGACCGGGGCCGCAAAGGCCGTCGGCCTGGTGTTGCCGGAACTGAACGGCAAGCTCGACGGCGTAGCCATCCGGGTGCCGACCCCGAACGTCTCGGTGGTCGACCTCAAAGTGGTTGCAGGCCGCCAGACCTCTGCTGAAGAAGTCAACGAAGCGGTCAAGCTCGCCGCATCACAGCAGCTCAAAGGCATCTTGAACTACACCGACCTGCCGAACGTGTCGGTCGACTTCAACCACGACGGCCACTCGTCGGTTTTCGCGCTCGATCAGACGAAGGTGATGGACGGCACGCTCGTTCGTGTTTTGAGTTGGTATGACAACGAGTGGGGCTTTTCCAACCGCATGTCGGATACGGCCGTCGCCATGGGTAAACTGATCTAGGGGTTACCCTGAGAACCTCAAGGGGTGCCGAAAATGTCCGAAAACATACTGATTGCCCCCTCGATTCTGTCGGCTGATTTTGCCCGTCTCGGCGAAGAGGTGCGCGCGATCGACGAGCAGGGGTGCGATTGGGTGCATGTCGATGTGATGGACGGCCATTTCGTGCCGAACATCACAATCGGCCCGATGATCGTCAAGGCGATCCGTCCGGTGACCGGCAAGGTGCTCGACGTGCATTTGATGATTGCCCCGGCGGATCCCTATATCGAAGCCTTTGCCGAGGCGGGGTCGGACATCATTACGGTTCATGCCGAGGCCGGCCCGCATCTTGATCGGTCGCTTCAGCTGATCCGGTCGTTTGGCAAGAAGGCCGGTGTCTCGCTCAACCCCTCCACACCGGAACACGTCATCGAATATGTTCTCGATAAGCTCGACCTCATCCTGGTGATGACCGTTAATCCCGGCTTCGGCGGTCAGGCGTTTCTCCCGGCGATGGTCGACAAGATCGCCCGGATTCGCGACATGATCGGTGGGCGTGACATCCATCTCCAGGTCGATGGCGGCGTGAGCCCTGAAACGGCGGGGCAGGTTGCAGCAGCCGGCGCGGATGTGCTGGTCGCGGGTTCGGCCGTGTTCAAGGGTGGCACGCCGGAGGATTATGGCCGCAACATCGCCGCCATCCGCACCGCTGCCGGCAGCATCGCCTGCTGACAGCCGGCAAGGGGCGGTAAAGATTGGGCAAAACTGCACTTCGTGCCTGTTTTGTTCTTTGCGTGGGCTCGAATCACGCTAAACTGCCACGATGGATTTTTATGCTGAAGTGGCGCGTTTGGGCGCGCGAACCTTTTCTCTCGCCGAGGTTCTCGTAGCTGCCGGGCTCCTGGGGCTTTTGCTTTTGCTCGTGCTGTTGGTCCTGTCTTGGAGGGCGGGTGCGAAACGCCGCATGGAGGCGTTGGAAAGCCAAAAGAAGACCGAAGCGCTGGAAAACAAATTGTCGGAGATGGCCGGTCAGTTGCGCCAGTTCGCCGAAGCGGCGTCGACGCGTGATGCGCATATGTCGCAACGTCTCGATGACCGTCTGGACCAGGTGAGCCACCGGCTCGGGCAGGGGCTCTCGGAGACGACCCAGCGCACCGGCAAACAGTTGCGCGAGTTGCACGAACGGCTGGCCGTAATCGATACGGCACAGGCCAATATCACTGCGTTGTCATCTGAGATGCTGACGCTCAAGGATATTCTATCCAACAAGCAGGCGCGCGGTGCATTCGGTCAGGCTCGTATGGAAGCGATTATCCGCGATGGCCTGCATGCCTCGGCCTATGCCTTTCAGGCGACCTTGTCGAACGGGACCCGGCCCGACTGCCTGATCAAGCTGCCGCAAAGCGATGTGCAGATCGTCATCGATGCGAAGTTTCCGCTCGAAGCGTTCAATGCGCTGAAGGCGGCGGAAGATGAACAGGCCGCGCGTACTGCCGAGCAAAGACTGCGCACCGATGTCCTGAAGCATATCAGGGATATTTCGCAGAAGTACCTGATCAAGGGTGAAACCCATGAAACGGCGATTTTGTTCGTACCTTCGGAGTCGATCTATGCCGACCTCTACGAGCATTTCGAAGACATCATCCAGAAGGCCCACCGGGCCCAGGTCATCGTCGCATCGCCGAACATCCTGATGCTGATGGTTCAGACCATGCAGGCGATCTTCAAGGATGCCCGCATGCGCGAGCAGGCGCATGTTATCCAGAAGGAGGTCGTCCACCTCTTGCAGGACACAGAACGTCTGCGAACCCGTGTGATCGATCTGCAGCGCCACTTCGGTCAGGCGTCCGGAGATATCGAAAAACTGGTGATCTCGTCTGACAAGATCACCAAACGCGGTTTAAGGATTGAACAGATGGATCTGGACGAGCCCGATCAGGCGTCGGCCGCTGCGTTGTCTGACACCGTCAAACCGAAGCTGGTTGCGGGCAAGTAACGGACTTATCGGGACAGATAGATCGCCTGTTGCAGCTGTACACGGATCGCATCGAACGCCTTTGATAGTTGTGCATCGTCTTCCGCGATGAAAAAGTGTTTATCCGGGTCAGTGGAACACCGGCGCAATCGTTGTGTCGTTCCCATGTCGTCGAGATCGAATGCAACTGTGACAACAGTAATGTCCTTTGCCTTGGCGTTGTCGCACAACCGTTCGAGATTGCGCTCGCCATTGCGGACATTGCGGCGTCCGCCTGGCCCGAAGGCAGGTTCCGTCTGCCGACCGTCGGTGAGCAGTACGATGATCTTCTCGGTCTCTTCGTCGTCATAGGCTTCCACGTCGGTGAACGGTGCGCCCGGCGAAAGAAGATGCCAGGCGAAAGAGAACCCAAGTGCAATATGTGTCCAGGCATAAGGCCGCATGGATTGCAACTGGCCAATTACGCCTTCGTGGTCATCGCTGATGGGCCGCACGGTCAGATTGCGGGGCGCATAGCCGCCGCAGCCCCTGTTGGCGTGCTGCGGAGCAAAGTCATGCCCCCATTTCGAAGCCGGGTTGCCCCCTGGCGTGCTGGCGTTGGTGTTGTGCGGAAACATCCGGTCCTGCGTGCATCCGGTCCAGTTCCCGGATGTCCGTGCGCCATTGACAAAGGACGAAGGCAAGGTCACCCGTACATGATGTGAAAAGGGGACGAGCCCGAACCGGACTCTGCCATCGTCGTTTTCGGTGAGGCCGCGAACCAGGTTGATCGCCGCCTCGCGCATGGCGACATATTTCACCTTGCCGCCGGACCTTTCGTTCATGGAACCGGAATAATCCAGCACCAGGGCGATTTCGGCATTCTTGCTCGTTGGCAGGTTGACGGTCGTTCGGGTTGACAGTTGCATCGTATCAATGCCGGCAAGGCGCATGAACGCCGTCGGCATGATTGCGCGGGCGCTCATCTCGACCGAGTGCTTGTTAATAACAACATCAGGCAACCCGGCGATAAACGGATCGTCGAAGTTGATGTGGAACATGGTCTTGGCCTGCTGGATCCGCTCTTCCTCGCTGAGGTGGCGGGTTGCTGCAGCCGCAAGCGCGCCCGCGTCGATGGCAACCTGCAGCTTGGTTCTGACGTGATTGGCCCTGATCATGTCCAGACCGGCTCCTGCGGCCAGAATCATTGGCACGCTGGCAAGGGCGAACATTATCCCCACTGTTCCCCTTTGGTGCGCGCGGAATTGGCGCAGCTCGGTCAGAGCCTTTCTCAAGTGACACATGTATGTGTCTCCTCCTAACCCCCACTTTGTTAGGGCTGCGGCCAGTTGCGTTCCGGTAAGCGTCTTGTGCCACTTCGGAACGCACCGCAGCGTATTGGCGCATCTTTGCAATGCGCGGTCCGGTTGGCGGCATGAACGTCGGCTGGACTGTTTCATGGTTAGCCAAAGGTTAATTCAGTGCGGGAGGTGTAACGGGCATGGCCATCGAGTCGCCCCCGACCATGATGGTATTTGCCTCGTTACAACCTCCCGCGTCCCCCTTCCCATCCCCCAGGCGAAGGGTTGATCTCCATATGTTACAAACCGCACAGAACCGGCTGCTCGCTGACCGGTTTGCTCGAAATCCGTTGTTTGCACCGGACCCTGAAACCGGCCGGTGATGCTGTCTCGGTTGAAGCGGCCCTGGTTACGCGCCCGGTGGCCGAAATTGTGCGAATGTGACGTTGCGATGGCATCGCGGTAGCAGGCGCCGCAGCAGCTCCGGGCAACCTTACGACCGCACTGGAGCCAAGTTTCATGCTGGCGATACCGGTGATGCCCATAAATGCGGTTGGGATTGTAATGCTGGCGTCCATCTTGACGCCGTCGGTCGTGATTTCGACGGATGTTGCGGGCGATCCCAGCGCATTGTGGTTGCCGGGATAATAGGCATGAAAGACTATGTTGGCCTTACGAATACGTTCGGCGGTTCCCTGGCCTGCTGATGCGGCCGCCGCAAGGGCGCCTGCGTCGACCGCTACCTGAAGGCGGGCCTTGACGCTGCTGGCGCGCACAATATCCATGCTGGCGCCGGTGACCAACAACAGCGGGACGGCTGAAAGAGCGAGGAGAATGGCAATCGTGCCATGGGTATCGCGGCGAAAGCGCGGCAGCCGGCGCTCCAGCCCAGTGAGAAATTGCATCGTTTTGCCCCCGTGCAATCTATGTGTCGCTGAAGGCCTTTGTTTGGATTGTCTGGTGTTTCATTCCAGAACAGGCCTGCAGCAATTGAGTAAGTAATTGCAATCGCCGGTCCAGATATGCCACCAAGCCGCCATGAGTGTGCTAAGGCTTTGTTAGGGTTACCTGGCCACATCCGGAAAACACGTCAATCGGCAGCACACGAAAGCACCTTTGAGCGACGCGGCACAAACGACAGGCATGAACCGGTGGCAGGCAACCCTGGCCGTCTACTTCGCGCCGCGGGTCTTGATCGTCATTCTGCTTGGCTTTTCCGCCGGCCTGCCTCTGGCCCTGTCCACGTCGACCCTGTCTTTGTGGATGGCCGATAAGGGCGTCGATATCTCGACAATCGGCCTGTTCGCGCTCGTCGGGTTGCCCTACACGCTGAAGTTCCTCTGGGCGCCTGTTATCGATGCGTGGCAAATCCCGTTCCTGTGCCGTTGGTTGGGCCGGCGGCGCGGCTGGTTGATCGCCACGCAACTCGGGCTGATCGTAGCCATCGTGCTTCTGGGCTGGCTGGACCCGAAGACGGCCACCTATTGGGTGGCCGCAGGTGCGGTGATGGTCGCGGCCGCATCCGCCACCCAGGACATTGTGATAGATGCCTTTCGTGTCGAGAGCCTGCCGTCTGAAGAACAGGCCGCCGGAATGGCCGGTTACGTTGCCGCCTACCGGATCGCACTATTGTTCGCCTCCGCCGGTGTGCTTGCGCTGGTGGCCTGGCTGGAAATGCGCGGCATCGCCAGCGATGATGTCTGGTTTTACGGCTATGCGGTCACGGCCGCCTTGATTGTGATCGGTATCGTTGCCGTCCTGCTGGCCAGGGAGCCGGAAATAGATGCTGAACGGCCCACCGAAGGCGGATCGTTTTACAGGCTGCTCGTTACCTCCGTTACTGCGTTTACCGACTTCCTCACCCGGCCCCAGGCCATCGCCATTATGCTGTTCGTCCTGCTGTTCAAGTTCTGCGACAGCATGGCCGGCGTCTTTACAGGCCCGTTCGTGATCACCAGCGGTTTTGACAAGCTGACCTATGCCGGCATCGTCAAGGGTGTGGGCACGATCGCCGTGCTGGCGGGCGGTTTTGCCGGCGGCTTTCTTGCCAAGGCGGTGTCGATGCCCAAGGCCCTGTGGATTGCCGGCATCCTGCAGATGTTGTCCAATCTGGCATTCTCGTGGCTGGCGCTGCAAGGAGTGGATAAAACCGCCTTGACCATCGCCATTGTTGTGGAGAATGTCGCCGGTGGCATCGGAACGGTGGTCTTCGTCGCCTATCTCTCGGCTCTGTGCTCAAGTCCCCTGCATACGGCCACACAGTTCGCCTTGCTGACGGCGCTGGCCTCTGTGGGCAGGACGGTTCTGTCCGCGTATGGAGGTTTCATCGCCGAAGCAACCGGCTGGTTCTGGTTCTTCGCCATAACCGCCGCCGCCGCCCTACCGGGCCTGGCAGTGCTGGCCTGGCTGCAGGCAAGAGGGCATTTCAGGGACTTGACCGGACCAAGATAACGCGGCCGGCCGAATCTGTCAGAACGGACGGCGTGATTTCACGGCGGCAGCCAGCGTGCCATCGTCCAGATAGTCCAGTTCTCCGCCGACCGGCACACCATGCGCCAGGCGCGAGACCTCAACACCGGCGGTCGCGAGGCGTTCGGTGAGGTAGTGTGCTGTCGTTTGGCCGTCTACCGTGGCATTGAGCGCCAGCAAGACCTCTTTCACTTCTGCCTGACTGGCTCGCTCGATCAGCCCGGTGATGTTCAGATCTTCTGGCCGGATGCCCTCAATGGCCGACAGGGTGCCGCCGATAACGTGATAGCGGCACCTGAGCGCGCCGGATCGCTCCAGCGCCCAAAGGTCGCCGACTTCTTCCACGACGCATATGATGGATGGATCGCGTTGCCGATCGCGGCAGATCATACAGGGATCGCGGGTGTCGACGTTACCGCATTTTGAACAGATCACCACCGTGTCGTGAGCCTCCGCCATGGCCGCGGCCAGCGGACCCAGCAGTTTCTCGCGATGCTTGATCAGATGCAGGCTGGCACGCCTGGCCGAACGTGGCCCAAGGCCTGGTAATCGGCTCAACAGCTGGATCAGCCGTTCGATCTCACTGCCAACTGTCTGTTCCGGCATGACGACTGGCCCTAACGCGTCTGTTCGCTAGAAAGGTAGCTTCATTCCAGGCGGCAACGGCAGCCCGCCGGTAACATCTTTCATCTGGTCGGCAACGGCCTGTTCCATCTTGGCGCGGGCCTCGGCATGGGCGGCGACGATCAGGTCCTCGACGATTTCGCGTTCCTCCGGCTTGAGCATGCTCTCATCGATCGTAACGCCCTTCATCGCCCCCTTGCCGCTCAGGGTCACCGTTACGAGGCCGGCGCCGGCCTGGCCGGTAATTTCCAGATCGTCCAGCTTCGCCTGCATCTCCTCCATTTTGGATTGCATCTGCTGGACTTGCTTCATCATGTCGCCGAGATTTTTCATGTGGATCGATATCTCTCTTTCACGGTCGGTTTATGCGTTGTCGCAGTCGTCATCGCCGGGTAAAGGCGCCGGCCCGGACAAATCCCGCACATTGGTAATGCGTGCGCCTGGGAATGTCTCCAGAACCTGGCTGACCACCGGGTGTTCGCGGGCGCTGCGGAACAGGCTGTCCTTCTGGCGCTTCTTTTGCTCGGCGATGGGTTCCTCGCCCGCCTCCCGTGAGACGAGCACCATCCAGCGCTGGCCTGTCCAGGCTTCCAGCTTCCGGCCGAGTTCGCCCGGGAGTCCGTGCGGCGCGCCCTGTTCCAGTGCGATTTCGACCTGGCCCGGTGCCACTCTGACCGGCCGGACGTACCGTTCGAGCTGGCTCTTCAGTTTAATGTCACGATGCTTGCCGGTAAGGTCGACGATTGCGGCAAAATCGCTGAGCTGCCGGTCGCTTGGCGCAGGCGGAGCAGACGTATCGTGACTGTCGTGGGCCAGCTGCGGCGCTGTCGCCGCGCTCATGCGCGGTGCCAAATGGACCGCGTCCGCTGAACCGGACGGTGCGCCGCCGGCAGCAGAGGGTGAGGCTGCCGGGCTGCCGGCCGATGCACGCGCCGGTGAGGCCGGACCGGCGGGCGTTCCGGCACCGTCGGTCAGTTTGCGCACCAGATCTGCGGGCGAGGGAAGGTCGGCGGCATAGGCCAGCCGGATCAGCACCATTTCCGCCGTCATGCGGGCATCGTGGCTCTGT
>JANQIR010000098.1 GCA_028282065.1 Aestuariivirgaceae bacterium | reverse complement strand
GTCCCACTATCGGCTGGGGTGGGATTGGATTGAGGAGTTGGGAGGTTACGGCGAAGGCAACATCGTCGGTGAA
This sequence comes from Aestuariivirgaceae bacterium, assembly GCA_028282065.1. Lineage (GTDB taxonomy): Bacteria > Pseudomonadota > Alphaproteobacteria > Rhizobiales > Aestuariivirgaceae > JANQIR01. The sequence continues at coordinate 3,704 of JANQIR010000098.1, read as the reverse complement.
TACACCAAGAGGCGCTACAAGAAAGTCTGCCAAGCCAAGGATGCTCCACCATTCAAGGTCAGGAAGTTGAGCATCTATGGTAAGTTCCGCGAAACGCCGGATGATGATCCTATTCTAAAGCTCGGTTCCACAGATATGCACGTTTATCGGTGGAGCCCAGCAGGGCCTCGCAGCGTCAGATACTGCGCCGGGGGGGAGGTCGTCGCTTCGCAGGCATGCAAATGGAAATATGGCTTGATGCTCTACTGGAGCGGATCAGTTTGGAACGCCCCAGGCGTTCGCGCTACACCCGAAGAGCAAGATAAGCTCATCAAGGAATTCCTTGAACTATATGTCGTTCATTCGCCGGTCACCAGCAACAGTCGTATGCAAGGAGTCCAAAAATGACGCCGACATTCACCCCGTTTGTGTTCGATCCAGAAGACATTGACGATTTGCGTATCTTGTTTGACGAGGCGAAGGCCGTCGATCACCGTCGGAACCCAAAATACAGTGGGTACTCAACAACATGACTCGACGATCCGGAATTATCGCCACACTTGCCCTATTGTTTGCTTGCACAACAGCAATTTGCATAAGCCACCAATACTATCCGTACTGGTTTCCGAAAGATGTGTGCTTTTCGCGCAATCATGTGGTCGTGGGTTCTTGGGAATCGTGCCTAAAGGCAAGCGAGCGGGCCATCGAAGAGCGCACAACGGGATACGACAGCTTTATGTCGAGGGCGGAGTTTGAAAAGTGCAAGCAGCGTTGCAAGGCAAACAAGTACTGTTCTTTCTATACGCTTCGCGGGCCGCAACATTTTCCTCATGCCGTCGGAGCAATCGATTTACCGTCAAATAGTTGCATACTTTTTGAGTGAGAGGTGGAAACTACCACAACAACCACCGTAGCAGGAGCGCCGCTACAATGATCTCATTTGTTCGCAGACGTTGGATTGTGTTGTCGTTGGGTGCGATAGTGCTGCTCTCGCTCGGAACGCTCAATTACTCAGGCATGTGCATCTCAGAGCGCCGCTATCTCACCGATCAGGAGAAGTTCAGAAAATTTGTTTCCCATGTTATTCGCAATGTCCCGGGTCGTGGCTACGTTGAGAATAACACTGGAGACAGGAATATCCAGAAGGTCATTCCGTATCGCACTGCGGACGAGTTTTTCAAAACAAATCCCAACTGCTGCGAATTCGGCCCTACAGCTGGTAATGGCATTGAGCCGATGCCTGCACCTTCCCTTGTCGACCGCGCTTTAGGTAAGGCGACTGATGTGATCGTGCGACGATACTTGATTCGCTACATTGATGCTCATGGGCACCAAAAGTCGTTCGAAGTTGGTGGTCAAACATGGGCCGATTCTTGCGGACGATATGTCAAGTGGCATTGACCGGATAGCCGCACCAAACGCATAGACAAATTGGCACTCACCAATCACGCAGGGGGCAATCGTGACGGATAAAGCAGACAAAGACGCGCCCAAAAAGGGCCGTAAGCGGCGGCGCTGGCCATATGTTCTGGTGCCGCTTCTGGCCATCTATTCGGTACACCTGTTCTGGCCGTGGATCACGTTTTATGGCGAAGGCGATAAGTGCACCTTAGGTACGGTGAGCAATGCGCGGTACCGGACGTATCTGGCACAAGCCAAGGACCAGATTTCCGAAACTTGGCGCGACCCAGGTTCGGTCTCCAACGAATCCGCCTGGGCGAGGGAGGTCGCCCGGCAGATTGACATGATGATCAAGGGCGAGCCGTCTTTCTATCATCGGATTGCCAAGATGCATGCTGTCGTGCGTGCGCTCAATGGGCAGTACCATTACGGTGGTTGGTATTTGGGCTCAATGAAGGCTGGTGATAAGACGATTAACCGCAAACGCAACGCCGCCGATCCGCCTGTACCGATCCAGGATGAGCCATCTTATGTTGTTCGTTATAGCTATATGTATGACCGGCTTGGCAACAGGTGGATTCCCTTCCGGCCCTTCTCTCTTGGCACATCGTTGACAATCCGCATCTGGCCGACCGTGGACGCATATCGAAGGTCCTTGCGGTATCGACCTCGGCCAGTCTGGACAACGGACTTGTTTGCCCGTGTCCATGTCTCAAACACAGTCAACCTGAAAGCCACGCCTCCTCTGTTCGAAAGAATTCGTCGCCCGGCACCACCGGTCGGTGGCCACTGTCCACGGCTGCCAAGCGAGGATTGGCTTGACCGTTTCATTGCTTATCAGGCCGAGCACTATCCGAATGACGCCCGGGGGGTAACCAAACCATGACGACGACGACCGTGCGCCGCACCGCAATCTATCTCGAAGCAAAGCCCGCTCCCCACGAAATCACTAGCGCTGGCCACTTTTATCTCGTCAAACGGCAGGCAGACGTGGTCATCGACGACCAGACCGGTGAAGTGGTTTCTTCTGTCCCCAGTTTTACCCTCGATGACCAAGTTCTACGCGGCGGCCCGGAAGATTCTAGCCTGCCCTTTGACCCGCTCGCCACGCAGAGCTTTGAGCTTGTGGAATCCGGAGACAAGTACGGCAAGGACGTTTTCATCCCCACACCTGACCGGGTCATTCTGGACATTTCGGGCGTGCTATTGGCAGCCCAGCAGGGGAAGTCGCTGGAGCAGATCTGGGCCGCCATGGAGAGCTATCTCGTTGGAATTGGCGCGGTCGGGTACGACTATGAGTTTCCGGACGCTTTCGACAATCACTTGTCGAACTCCAATGCCACAATCCTCAGTGTCCTGAATGCTGTTGACGTCGATGTTCGCGAGATCCGGGACGGCACGGGGGCCCCGATCACTGCCAGTTTCTCCAACGGGTTTCCGGGGGCGGACAACGACAGTGACCCCACGCTGCTCGGTAGTGGTCAAACGCCCGAGATTTCGGCATCTGCAAACATGCAGAGCGGGTTGAGTATCTTGGGCCGCGACGATGTCGATGACGTGATGATCGGCACGAAGTTCCAAGACCGCTACTACGGCGAACAGGAGGCGCTTTTCTACACTGCAACCCACGATGTCGTGTCCTATGAGCGCTTGCCGGAAGACATGGAAAATCCAGGTAAGGGCCTGAAGGTTACGCTGTCATTCGACAATGTCTTGCCGGGTTTTACGGATCCGGTAATGCTCACAGGGGTGAATGAAAAGGAAGCCGGTCAGGAGGTTGCCGATCTGCTGATCGGCATCGAGGAAATAAGGCTGACAGAGTTTGCCGACACATTCAAGGTTGCAGACTTCGACCGTCTTGAGCAAGACATTCTAATCGATGCCTGGTCCGCAAAGGGTGATGCCGGTGTGGATGGCCGTGACCGGTTCGATGCGTCCGGACAGGACACACCTCTTTACCTCGGCCAAGGCAAGGATGGTGCGTCTGCCCTGTTCTACGATAAGGAGTTTAGCGATCCTGTCGGGATTGAGCTGAGAGACTTCGAAGAAATCATCGGCACTCAGCAGGCAGACATCATAAAGTGGTTTGGCGTCCCGCAAACGGCGCAAAATCCGGAAGCCAGCCCGTTTCTGGACAGTGGTGGCGGGGATGACTTTATTGCCACTGACGCAATCGCTGCCGAAATCATCGCGGGATCCGGGGACGACTTCATTCTTCAGTATGGCAGGGAATCTGTCATCGACCTTGGCACGGGCGAGGACCGTGTGGTGCTCGGCGGGGCGGGGCTGGTCACCGCCATGGGGTCTGATGACCGCATCGTCAT
>JANQIR010000011.1 GCA_028282065.1 Aestuariivirgaceae bacterium | reverse complement strand
CGGCCAGCGCATCCAGATCTGGGCGCACACAACCGAAGGCCACGAGCGCGACCCGCAAAGCCATGGCGCCACGCTGACCGACGAGAACGGCGCGTTCCGCCTGGAGATGCCTCAGATCGTCCCTGCCTTCGGCCAGCCGCATGGCCACCTTGCCTATGACAGCGGCGCGTACAAGACCGTATTCCTGCGTCCGGTCATGCCCAGTTCAAGCGATACCAGCCTGGAGGCGCATTTCGTCCTCCAACCGGCCTGACCCAAGCGGGCTCATGAGGATGACGCGGGCCCGAACGACTCTCATTTGGACCGCCCTTGCGACCGCCGTTACCGTGCCGATTGCCTTTGCCGCGGCAAGCCCTCTACTCGCATGGCGTGAACCCATCTATATCGCCGCAGGCTTTGCCGGAATTGCCGCAATGGCGCTGCTGCTCGTTCAGCCCCTGCTGGTGGGTGGATACCTGCCCGGCCTGCCCCACCTGCGCGCCCGGCAGGTGCATCGCGGGGTCGGCGGCATTCTGGTCCTGGCGATCATCGTCCATGTCGCGGGCCTGTGGATCACCAGTCCGCCGGATGTGGTCGATGCCCTGCTCTTTCGGTCTCCAACGCCTTTCTCTGCTTGGGGCGTGATCGCCATGTGGGCGGTTTTGGCCGCCGCTGCGCTGGCCGTGCTGCGGCGACAATTGCGGCTGCGGCCGGATGTGTGGCGCCTGTGCCATACGTTGCTTGCGGCAGTGACCGTCGCCGGGAGTGTGGTCCACGCTCTGCTGATCGAGGGTACGATGGAGACCGTTTCGAAAGCAGCGCTGTGCGTGCTGGTTGTCGCCGCGGCGGCGAAAGTCCTGGTCGACTTACGCGTGTGGGCGGTTCGCACGCGTCGCGATACATGACAGAGAGATCTGGCGCATGGCCTCACAAACAGCCTGCGCCTAATCCGGCAGGCCGAGCGTTCGAAGCTGGCCGGTCATGACATCCATGAACCGGTCAGAGAACACCATCGCCTCGCGGACCTTTGCCGTGGTGAGATCCGGATAGGCGGCCACCAGTCTTTCGAACGACCTTTGCGCCTGTTCCGCCCGGCCGGCGCCCAGCAGGCTCGGCGCGTAGCTGCGGTGGATCCAGGCCGCCTGCGGCCGGTCCTGCAACGCGCGCTCGAAACACTCAACCGCCTCGTCGAACCGGCCTGCACCTTGATAGGCCGAGGCCATGCCGACATAGGTATTGAATGTCAGCGGGTCGAACGGGCTTAGCCGGCGGGACTTTTCGAAATGCGCAATGGCAGGGTCGCAGTTGTCGTCATAGGCTTCCAGCCAGCCAAGCCGGCTCCAGGCCCAGGCGGCATTCGGGTCGATGGAAACGGCACGTTCCAGCAGGATGCGCGCGGTGCCGTTGTTGCGCACGATCGTGTGGGCCGTTCCCAGAACCGTCAGGATGAGCGGGTCATCACCACTCAGGCTGGCCGCTTCCTCCGCCATCTTGAGCGCCCTTGCCTTGGCGCCCTCGATGTCGTCGGTCCAATTGTACACAGAGGCCTGGGCATGGCACCAGGCAGTGAGCGACAGCGCAAGCGGATATTTGGGGTCGATCTGCAGGGCCTTTTCCAGCAATTCCAGCGCCTTCGCGGTTTCCTCACGCTCCAGATGCCAGCACAGCGGCAGGGCCTGCATGGTAAAGTCGTAAGCGCCGAACTCCTGAGGACGCTTGCGACCGGTGCGTTCGATTTCCGCCAGCTGAATGGACGGCTGCAGCGCACCGGCGACCTTTTCGGTGATACTGTCCTGCAACTCGAAAATGTCGTCCAGAGAACCATCGAACTTTTCCGCCCAGATGTGGGCACCGTTTTCGGTCTCGATCAACTGGGCCGTAATGCGGATGCGGCTACCGGCGCGTTGCACGCTGCCCTCGAGCGCGTAACCGACGCCAAGCTCGCGCCCGACGTCGCGCAGATCAAACTGCCGGCCCTTATAGGTGAAGGCCGTGTTGCGGGCGATAACGAAGAATGAGCGGACCCGCGCCAGGGCGGCGGTCAGGGCCTCTACGATGCCATCTGCGAAATATTCCTGTTCCGAGTTGGCATTCATATTGTCGAACGGCAGCACGACAATCGACGGCTTGTCGGGTTTGGCCAGTGCCGGGCGGCCCTTGCTTGCCTCTTTCCGTTTCGGCCAGTGATAGGCGCGGATTGGCCTTTCGATGTTCTTGAACTGATGCTCACCTACGTCAGAGAAGTCTTCGTCCACCCTGTTTACCAGGCTGTCACGGACGATCGAGGACACGCACACACCGCCGGGGTCGGCCAAGGCTTCGAGACGGGCAGCCACGTTCACGCCATCGCCATAGATGTCGTTTCCATCGATGATGATATCGCCAAGATTGATGCCGATGCGCAGCTTGGGCGCATCGGCCGCTTTGTCGGCCAGCGTTCTTTGAATATCGACGGCACTCTCGACCGCATCGACCACCGAGCTGAATTCGATCAACGCACCGTCGCCCATCATCTTGACCACGCGGCCGTTGTGACGCACCACAGCAGGGCCGACCAGCTTGCGGCGCATCATTTTCAGCGTGGCAAGCGTTCCTGCCTCGTCGCGCTCCATAAGGCTGGAATAGCCGACGATGTCCATCGCCATAATAGCGGCAAGGCGGCGTTCCATGGGTTTCGCTGTCCCCGCATTGGCCGAGTTCGTTCGATGTCATCATATACGGTGATAGCGTGCGGCAAGATTTTCCGCAGCGCAATCACAAAGCGAGCGTCGCCACTTACCCATGGTCACAACGGCATATGATAACCCGGCGTGGAGAGTGACAGGGCGACCTCTTCTTCCGTCATCTCTTCCTCAATGGTTACGAACAGGGGTGACGACAAATAGCGCTCGCCCGTGTCCGGCAGCATGCATAGGATCACCGAGCCCGGTTCGGCCTTTTCGGCAATCTGCATGGCGATGCCAAAGCTTGATCCGCCGGAGACGCCGGTCATGATGCCCTCTTCGCTGGCCAGCTTGTGCGCCCATTCCATGCCGCCGGGTCCCGAGATCGGGATCAATTCATCATAGTAGTTGTTGTCGATCGCCTCCTGGAGCACCAGCGGGATGAAGTCCGGCGTCCAACCCTGGATGGGATGCGGTTCGAATGCAGGATGGCTTTCGGCCGGTTCTCCCGAAGGACCGCGCGCCTGGGCGTGGCCGCTGCCGACGATCTGGGCGTTGGCAGGCTCGGAGAGAATGATCTTCGTGTCCGGGCGTTCCTTGCGCAATACGCGCCCCACTCCCGTCACGGTTCCGCCCGTGCCATAGCCGGTGACCCAGTAATCAAGACGCTCGCCCTCGAAGTCGGCCATGATCTCACGCGCGGTGGTGTTCTCGTGGATCTTGGCGTTGGCTTCAGTTTCGAACTGCCGGGCAAGAAACCAGCCGTTCGCCTCGCACAGCTCAACCGCCTTCCGGTACATACCGAAGCCCTTGGCGGCACGCGGCGTCAGCACGACCTTTGCACCTAAATAGCGCATCAGTTTGCGCCGCTCGATCGAGAAGCTGTCGGCCATGGTGACGACCAGCGGATAACCCTTGGCCGCACAGACCATGGCAAGGCCAATGCCGGTGTTTCCGCTGGTGGCTTCGACCACGGTCTGACCGGGTTTGAGTTCTCCGGACCGCTCGGCCTCCTCGATGATGCTTATTGCAAGCCGGTCCTTCACCGAGGCGGCCGGGTTGAAGAACTCCGCCTTGACGTACATTTTGACGTGATCGGGAGCCAGATTGTTGATCCGGATGCACGGCGTATTGCCAATGGTGTCGTTGATGCTGTCATACAGGCGGCCGTGGCCTGCTGTTGTTCTGCCGGTATCGGACATGGGGGGCTCGCTTCGTTCCGTTGTTGTTTTTGAAGGCACGCCGCGGCCGGAGGAGCCGCGAATACGGGCCATTGCGTGCCTATACTGACAGAGTATAGCGTTTTGGCAACAGCAACACAGGTTTGCGAGGTATTCAGCCTTGGCATCAGAGCCGAAGATATCTGGGACAACCCGCCTTGCCGGGCAGGATGACACTGACGGGCGTGAGTTTTCCACGCCGCATGCTGAGCCGTTGACATCGTGTGAGCCCGCGCGCAGTTTCGTTTCGAAGAATCGGTTGAGGTAGGGCCAGGACCCTAAGGGAAACAGGACATGATTTCGAGTATTCTGGTTGCAGTTGACGGGTCGCCCCATTCGATGAGGGCAGTCGATTACGGATCGCACATCGCCGCAGCGATCGATGCCAAGATGATCCTGCTGCATGTGGTCAAGCGGGAAAAACTGCCGGACGCCATGAGGCAGTTTGCCAAGGCCGAACACCTGTCTGACCGGGATGCGGACGTTCTCGACATGCTGAAACACGGCGCCTCGCAGATGCTGGCAGATGCGGCAGGCAAGGCGCACACGGCCGGCGTCGAAAGCGTGCAGCAGGAGGTGGCGGAAGGCCCGATAGCCCGGACCATCGTCGCCAAGTCGGAAGCACTCAAAGCCGACATGATCGTCATGGGCTCGCGCGGCATGGGAGACATCGAGGGGCTGTTGCGCGGCGGCGTTTCCCATCGCGTCGAGATCCTCGCCAAATGCCCGGTGATGATCGTCAAATAGGTGGCGCCCGGGCGGCGATGAAACGTTCACCGCGCGGCAAGGGGCCAATCATCCGCATACTGCCGAACCAGCCGCATGCCTTCCTAAACACCGGCACGGACAAGTTCACCGCCGTTGCCTTCTGGTGAGCGCCGGACGGGGACAAGAAGGCGTTGGCGTGTGATCTGGCGCAGCCGGTGCAACACATGGCGCGGCCCTTCCGGGGCCGCGTCTTTGCTTGTCCGGCATGGACAGGCGCAATCCCCCTTTGGGATCAATGTGAAATCGCGTGAAATGTCAGCGCTGACCGAAGGCTTGCCTTGGACCATTGCCTCGTCTGGCTGCGAGCATGGCGGGATCGATGTCGGGGACGACCTGCCGCCGGGCCGGTTTTACACCCTGCCAGCCAGACCAGCACAGCCACATGCCGCCAAAGATGAACAGTACGAAACTGAATGCCATCATCCCGTAGGGCAGTTCGGCAACGTCCTGTTCCGTCATATATTCCTTGAAACGCAACGGTGCATTGATGGTCGGCTGGCCCTTCATGTAACGCACCGTGATCTTGTCACCGTCGTTGACCGAGTAGGCCTGATCCTTGGTGATGTTGATCTCGCCACCGTACTTGACGCCTTCCAGCGTCGTAAAACTATAGTTCATTGTATAATAGACGCCGCCGCCGGCAACTTTGCCGTAACGTCCTGCGAACATGTGTTTCGTTCGCTTTTCCACGACACCGGTCGTATCAACGCCATTTTCCACAATTCGGCGGGCCGACTCTTCCATCTGTCCACTCAGCATGGCGATGCCGCCGGCGATGCAGGAGACAATTACGAACAGACCAAGTGCGATTTTGACATACGACCACATGACACGCTTCCTCTGTGTGACGTGCGCGGCTTCATAGCATATGGCGATGAAATCGCCGTTAAGCAGGCCGATGCAATTGAACGCAATCTGCCCCACCGGACAGGTCATCACAAAAAGCTCACGGCACTACTCAGCCGTCTGCGGCACCGAAGAAGACATGCCGCCGGTGATCTGTCCGCGCTCTGCCATTTTCGACAGGCTCGTGTGCCGCCACATGGTGTGCAGGGTCCGTCCAGTCGCGCGCCCGGGTCATCAGGATGTTCTGCAAGCGCTCGAACATGGCTATGGTCGGTGCATCCATTTCATCGGGAGGTCCGGCAATTTCGAGGACCAGATCGATCGCGCGGATACGATCCACTTCGTCCTTCAACAGCTCCGGCAATGTCGAGATCGCTTCCTTGCCGGTAAACTCGACAATCATCGTCTGCTCATGGATCAGTTGACTGCGGTGATCCGGTTTCATGGTATCGAAGGGCGCTCGCCCCTGCAGCACCTTGTTCGACCGCTCGAGCCGGTCCCTTCGCACCGAGCCGCGAGCGCGTGCCAGCAAGATCAACATGCGAATGATGGCTTCAGCATAGCCGCCGGATGCCGCCTTGGCGACCGCGTCCTGCACCTGAGGAAACATCCGGATATCACGCGGCGCTACCGGCTTTTCGTCCAATTCTCCGAGTTGTCGCATCCAGGGCATGCCGTAAAGGCTGTAAAACAGCATCTCCGCCCAGCCGTCACGGATATCCCGGAAGGCATCCCAGTTCCGCTCGACAATACCGGCACAGAATGTCTCAAGCCGGATAAACGGGTTGTCAGGGCTGGCCCGCCGGCGGGTGGCGCGGGCGTCTGCCGCCAGTTCCTGCAACCCGAACATCATGGGATTGCGGTCGGAGAAAAAATAGCGCTCCTGGCGCATCGGATGCATCTGTTTGACAATCTCAGCAAGAGTTGGCGTTATCAGCTGACGCAGAAACGGCCGGCAGAACAACTCATAACTTTTGGCCGTCCACTCCGACAGGCGTGCGACTGTGGCAAAGTCACTTTCCTCCTCGCGCCCGTCATCGTGTGCCAGGATGTCCTCTATGCTTCTGACCTCGAAGGACACCTCGTAGGCGCCGTCCTGCTGTGCAATGAGCATTTCGTAAAGGCCGGGGGCAAGAGCCTCGATGGTCTTTACCACCGAAGTGATCTGACGGTGCTGCTTGTTGGCAACCTTGGCGGACACGAATATTCCCAGGTGGCCGATGCTGTCATGCAGGGTATAGACGATGACATGACCGCGCGCCTGCAGTTCCTTGACCGACCCATACAGATCGGCAATCCAGTTCAATGCCTGCTGTGGCGGCGTGATATTGTCACCATGCGAGGCGAACACCACCACGGGCGCCTCGATCCGCGTCAGGTCAATCGGCGTACCATCGTTCAACACTGCCTCGCCGCGTGTCAGCCGGTTGCCGATGAACAGGTTCTCGATGATCCAGCGAATCTCGTTCTCATTCATTAGGTAGAAACCGGACCACCATCGCTCAAAGTCCAGGAACCGCCCGGCTTCATCATCAACACCGGCGAAGAGATCGTAGTTCTTGCGCCACCAGGTTTTTCCGGGATTGAGCTGCTCGAAATTGTAGACCAGATGCGCCCCGTCGAACTTTCCACCTCCCAGGTCGGAGATAAGCAGCGCCGGCATCGCCCCACCGGCGATACCCCCAAGGTACCGAAAGGGATTCTTGCCCTTTTCCCCTGCCCAGTAGGATAGCGGCGCGCCGGCGATCACCACCGGCCCCATGAGTTCGGGATGGGTCGCGGCAAGTACCATCGATGCCCAGCCGCCTTGGCAATTGCCGGTGATCAGCGGCTTCGGACTGCCGGGATGGCGTTGCCGGATTTCGCGAAGGAAGGCCGCCTCGGCGGCACAGACATCGGCAAGGGTCTGGCCCGGCTCGGGATCAGGATAGAAAATCACGAAATACACCGGATGACCGTCCTCAAGCGCAACACCGACCTCCGATTCACTCTTGAAGCCACCTATTCCACTGCCATGACCGGCACGAGGATCGATAATGACCCACGGACGGCCATCTTCACGCTGCGGTGCAAACCCCTCCGGCGGGCGGATGCGCACCAGTGAGTAGTTGACCGGCCGGTCAAGCCGGCGGCCGTCAACCACCAGGTCATAGTCAAACACCAATACCGGCTTGAAGCCGTCACGTTCACGCTCAATGTAGGAGGTACCGCGCTGCCTCAGCGTATCGAGAAACAGAACCGTACGCTGGCAGCAGTCGCCCATATATTCTGTGGCGGCCTGAAAGACATTGGCCACTGCCATCTGCCGGCCGATGCCGTAAAGCGCGGTATGCGCCAGGCTGACCGTTTCGGCGTGGGTGGCGGCAAGGCCGTGGCCGTGATGAAGCCCGAGAGCGACCAACTCGGTTATGTTGCGCTGAGTTGTCATTGCGGCGTCGAGCCACCTGCGGTGGTAAACACCGAAGACGTCGATGCCGGGGGTCTGATCCATCATTTCTCAACCCATTACATGATAGCCGCCATCAATGTGATGGATACCGCCCGTGACCCGTATGGCCTGCTGACTGGCCAGAAACGCCGCGTAGGCTCCAACGTCATCGATGGTGGCCAATTGATGCATCGGTGTGCGCTCGGCAGTCTGATTGAGCAGTTCATCGAAATGAGAGATGCCCGATGCAGCACGTGTCTTCAGCGGACCAGGCGAAAGGGCGTGAACGGATATGCCCTTCTCGCCCAGTTCGACAGCCATGTAGCGGGTCACAGCCTCAAGGGCCGCCTTGACCGGACCCATGATGTTGTAGTTCGCAACAACTTTTTCCGCGCCGAAAAACGACACCGTCATACAGGTGCTGCCAGGCGGCATAAGCGGCTCAGCGCGGCGGACCATGCGAATGAAGGAGTTCACCGAAATGTCCATCGCGGTGGAAAAGCCCTTGCGTGAACAATCCACCACACGCCCGTGAAGATCATCCTTCGGGCAAAAGGCGATGGAATGCAGGCATATGTCCACCTGTCCCCACTGCTGCCTGATTGTGTCGAAGAGTTGCGCAAACTGGCCGTCCTGGCGAACATCCAACGGCAGAGTGATCTGTGCGCCCAGTTCTTCGGCGATAGGCCGTACGTGTGGTTCGGCCTTGTCGTTCAAATAGGTGATCGCCAGATCGGCACCGAGTTCCCGAAATGCCTTTGCGCATCCGTATGCTATAGATTCCCGATTGGCGATGCCAACCACCAACGCCTTCTTGCCCGCAAGAGAAAACATGGTCGCTCCATTTATTATTGTTGCACTGCAGCATATCGAGCGATTGTGACAGTTCGGATACCGTTCGCGACCAGTGGCAACAAGAAGAGTTCTGTATTTCCAAAACAATCTATTGACACGGGGCCGGGGCACTGGCGTTCTATCGCTTGCGGAACGATACGATCAGGCAGGACGTCCATGGCTACATCTGACAGCAACCGCTGCAATGGTCTGCGCACCATGCTGGCGGTCTGCGCTGCGCTCTTTTTGAGCGCCTGCGACCAAGGTTCATCGAAAAAGGCGGCTGATGCGGAAAAACCGGCGCCCAGCGTCGTGGTTGTGCCGGTTCAGCAAAAGGAAGTCTCGTCAGCAACCGAGTATGTCGGACGCAGCCAGGCCTCGCACCAGGTCGATATCCGGGCGCGCGTGAACGGCGTCCTGCTGGAACGGCCGTTCGCAGAAGGCGAGGATGTTGACAAGGACTCCGTGCTGTTCCTGATAGACCCGGCCGAGTTCGAGGCGAATCTCGCCGCGGCGAAGGCCGAGGTGGCGCGCACGGAGGCTTTGGAGGTGGAAGCCAAGGCAAACCTTGAACGTTACCAGAAGCTGAGCGAAACCGACGTCGCCAGTGTCGCGAAGCTGGATGAGGCCAAGGCCAAGGAAGGCCAGGCAAGGGCCAATGTCGAGGCGGCCAAGGCATCGCTGAAGAAGGCCGAACTCGACGTCGGGTATACCAAAATCCTTTCGCCGCTATCGGGACGGATCGGCATCTCCAGCGCCGATGTCGGCAACCTGATCGGCCCGGACTCGGGCGTGCTGGTGACCGTCCTGAAACTCGATCCGATCGATATAACGTTTTCCATTGGAGAGCGCGAATACCTGAATTTCCGGGAAGCCCGCGACAAGGGTGGAAAGGCACCGCTTATTCCCCGCATCAGGCTTGCGAACGGGAAGCTCTATGCACAAGAGGGTAAGTTCGAACTGGCCGACAACAAGGTCGATCCGGCAACCGGAACACTGAGCATACGGCTGAAGTTCCCGAACCCGAACGGCCTGATCGTTCCCGGCCAGTTTGTAAATGTCATTTTGACCAGCAAGATTTCGGAAAACCGCATCGTCATTCCGCAGGCATCCGTTCAGGAGAACCAGACCGGACCGTTTGTCCTGGTGGTCAACAAGGAAAACCGTGTCGAGGCACGGCCGGTCAAGACCGGCCAGCGGGTTGGCGCCGATATCGTCGCGCTCGAAGGGCTGACGGCAGGTGAAACGATCATTGTTGAGGGCATCCAAAAGGTGCGCCCCGGCGGCGTCGTCAACCCGACCCAGCAGACATCGTCTGCCCCGCAGTCGTAAAGGCAGCCACAAGACATGCTAGGCACGTTCTTCATCGACCGTCCAAAGTTCGCCTTTGTCATTGCGATTGTGATGACGATTGCCGGCGCCATTTCGATTACCGCACTTCCTATCGCGGAGTTTCCGGAGCTGGCGCCGCCGCAGGTCCAGGTGTCCACCAAGTATCCCGGCGCCAACGCCGCTGTGGTCGAGCAAACCGTTGCCGCGGTCATCGAAGCCGAGGTGAACGGTGTCGAAGGCATGACCTACATGTCGTCGAAGAGTTCCAACGACGGCTCCTACACGCTCACGGTGACATTCGAAATCGGGATTGACGGCGACACCGCACAGGTGAACGTTCAGAACAGGGTGGCACAGGCAACGCCAAAACTGCCTGAAGACGTTACCCGGCAAGGCATCGAGACGAAGAAACAGTCGACCAGCATGTTGCTGGTGGCGTCCGTTTTCTCGCCAGACGACAAGTTCGACGATGTCTTCTTGAGCAACTATACCTCGATCAACATCCGCGATGCGCTGGCGCGCGTCAAAGGCGTGGCGAGCGTCGACATCCTGGGCGCGCGCGACTACAGCATGCGCATCTGGCTAAAGCCTGACCGGCTCACCACGCTTGGCCTGACCGCCAGCGATATCGTCAATGCAATCCGTGAGCAGAACCTGCAGGTATCGCCGGGCAGCATCGGCCAGCAGCCGGCACCGGAGGGTCAGCAGTTCCAGTATACCTTGCAGGCCAAGGGCCGGTTGGAAGACGTCGCGGAGTTCCGCGGCATCATTCTCAAGGCCAACTCGGACGGATCGGTGGTGAAGCTCGGCGATGTCGCCGATGTTGAACTGGGTGCTGAAACCTATGGCTGGTTCGGCCGGCTTAACTCCAAACCGGCAGCGCTTCTTGCGGTCTACCAGCTGCCCGACGCCAACGCGCTGGAAGTGGCCAATCTGATAAAGGCGGAACTTGCCAGGTTGAAAACCCGGTTCCCCGAAGGCCTGGACTACAAGGTGACCTACGATACGACGGTCTATGTCGAAACGTCGATGCGCGAGGTGGTTATCACGTTGTTCCAGGCGCTCGTGCTGGTCGTTCTGGTGGTCTACATATTCCTGCAGGACTGGCGGTCCACGCTGGTTCCGGCCATCGCCATTCCGGTGTCGTTGATCGGTACGTTCGCGGCCCTGCTGGCAATGGGCTTCACGATCAACACGATCTCGCTGTTCGGGCTGATCCTGGCAATCGGCGTGGTGGTGGACGATGCGATCGTCGTCGTTGAAAACGTGCAGCGGCACATGTCGAACGGGCTCAATCCGCGCGATGCAACGCGCAAGGCCATGCAGGAAGTGACCGCGCCGGTGATCGCCACGACCCTGGTTCTCCTGGCGGTGTTTATCCCGGTCGCCTTTACGCCAGGCCTCACCGGCCGGCTGTTCGTTCAGTTTGCGGCGACAATTTCCGTTGCCGTCGCGCTGTCTTCGATCAATGCGCTGACGTTGTCGCCTGCCCTTTGCGCGACCATCCTGCGGCCGCCGAAGGACTCAAAATACGGCCCGCTCGCCTGGTTCGAGAAGCTGATCAACGTAACGCGAAGCGGATACATTACGGGCGTTAGGCTGCTGATCAGACGGCTGTTGATTTTCAGCGCCCTGCTGTTTGCCGGCGTTGCGGTCGGTTCGGGGTGGCTGCTGTCGAGCATCCCGACGGGCTTCGTTCCAAACGAAGACCGCGGCGCCTTTTTCGTCGATATCCGTCTGCCGGACGGTGCCGCCCTGCCACGCACATCGGCGGTTCTACAGCAGGTCGAGACCATTGTTTCGGAGCACCCTGCCGTGGCAGACGTCATCTCAGTTGGCGGATATTCAATGTTGCAAGGGGCAGTGGTGCCGAACGGCGCGCTTGCCATCGTTGTGCTGCATCCGTGGGACGAGCGCGACAAACCGGAGCTCACGCTCAGGGGCGTTCTGGGAACCATCGCACCGCAGCTTGCCGCCATCCCGACAGCAACGATTATTCCGTTCAATCCACCACCGATCAGTGGGCTTGGCAATACGGGCGGGTTCGAGTTTGTCTTGCAGGATACCGAGGGCCGATCACCGCAAACGCTTGCCTCGGCGCTTGGCGGCGTCATCGTTGCCGCCAACGGGCGGAACGAGTTGCAGGGCGTATTCAGCACGTTCCAGGCCAATTCACCGCAATATTTTGTTGACGTCAACCGGGAGCTGGCAAAGACCAAGGACGTCGCCATCAATGATATCTTCAATGTCCTCGGGGCGAATTTCGGAACGTTCTACGTCAATGATTTCAACAAGTTCGGGCGCGTCTACCGGGTTTACATACAGGCAGAAGCAGACCGCCGGGCCGAGCCTGCCGACATAGGAAAACTGTATGTACGCAGCCGCACCGGCGAAATGATCCCGTTGCGTTCCTTTGTCACCATAAGGCCGATCCAGGGGCCTGAGAGCATCGAACGCTACAACCTGTTCCGCTCAGCCACGATTAATGGCAATCCCGCCGACGGCTTCAGTTCCGGACAGGCCATTCAGGCCATGGACGAGGTCGGCGCGGGCTCCATGCCGTCCGGGTTCCGCAGCGAGTGGACCGGCATGTCGCTTGAGGAAATCAAGGCCAGTGAAGCCGGCAACTTCATATTCCTGCTGTCGATCGTGTTTGCCTACCTGTTCCTGGTGGCGCAATACGAAAGCTGGACGACGCCACTGCCGGTGATGCTGTCAGTGCTCTTCGCGGTGTTGGGTGCGGCATTGGCGCTCAAGATCTGGGCGGTGCCGCTCAACAGCTATGCCCAGGTGGGGCTTGTCCTGCTGATCGGGCTGGCGGCGAAGAACGCCATTTTGATCGTCGAGTTTTCCAAAGAACTGCGCGAAGGCGGCAAGTCGATCAAGGACGCGGCGGAAGAAGCGGCCTTCCTGAGGTTCCGGGCGGTGATGATGACGGGGCTGTCCTTTGTGCTGGGCGTGTTCCCGCTGGTGGTTGCCAGTGGCGCAGGCGCGGCCAGCCGGGTATCGGTTGGCGTGACCGTGTTCGGCGGCATGATGGTGGCGACCGTGCTGGGCGTCGCCATGATCCCGTCACTCTATGTGATGTTCCAGTCACTGCGCGAGAAGATCAAGGGGCCAGCCGTAACCGAACAGGTGCAGGACAACGCACCGGCGGAGTGACTTGCAGTCAGGTTGAAACAATTCTGTTTGCCGTCCCGGTGGATGCCAACCGGTCACTCGCGGTCCAGCCGGAGCAGCTTGAAGACCCATCGTACCGCGGCGGTCGGCGTGATTTCACCCTTTCGGACCAGACTTTCCAGGCTGGCGATTTCACCGCGCGTTGCTTCGTGCCGGCGCACGATCGCGTCAAACTGATCGTTGAGCAGCGACCACATCCAGCTGACGTGCTGTTCGCTGCGCCGGTCTTCCAGCGCGCCTTCATCGCGCATCGTATCGTAGTAACGCCCGACGGTTTGCCATAGCGTGTCCAATCCAACATCTTCGAGCGCGGAGATGGCGCAAACCTCCGGTCGCCAGGACGGATTGGCCGGCGACAAAATGCTCAACGCCGCACGATACTCGCCTGCGGCGCGGCGGGCCGCATCCTCGTTGCCGCCGTCGGCCTTGGTGATGACGATCAGGTCGGCAATTTCCAGCACGCCACGCTTGATGCCCTGAAGCTCGTCACCACCACCTGCCACCATGAGGACGGCGAAAAAGTCGACCATGGAGGCCACCGCAGTCTCCGACTGGCCTATGCCGACGGTCTCGACAATCACCACATCGAAGCCGGCTGCCTCGCAAATCAGCATGGTCTCACGGGTGCGCCGTGCAACACCGCCCAGAGTGGCGCCTGCCGGAGACGGGCGGATAAATGCGCCGGTATCCGCAGCGAGCGACGACATGCGAGTCTTGTCGCCGAGGATGGAGCCACCGGTGCGCTGGCTGGTCGGATCGACGGCAAGAACCGCAACCTTATGGCCGCCGGCGGTCAGCTTCTTACCGAGGGCTTCAATCATGGTGGATTTCCCGGCGCCGGGCACGCCCGTTATGCCAATCCGGCGGGCCTTGCCGGTGAACGGAAGAAGGTCAGAAAGCAACTCCTGAGCACGGTCTTCATGGTCAGTGCGCTTTGATTCCACCAGGGTAATCGCACGGCCGATCGCGGCGCGGTTGCCCGCGCGTATTTCCTGGCTGAGTTTTGTAAGCTCTGACGTCATGATCATGGTCGGCCGGTAAGGGATGGATTGACGATTCTAATAAAAATTACGACGCAGACGGATTATGACATCCGCAGCAAACGGGATTACCGTGGCTACTGACCGGGCAAGATTTTTCAAGTGCACATCATGCGAAGGTCTTACGGGTATGGACGTACTCAATCTTTCCAACCTTGAAAAGGTTACCGCTCCCATTGAATCCGCCAATGGGCTGCCCAATGCGTTTTACACGGACAAGGACGTGTTTGAAGCGGAAAAACGTGTTGTCTTTGCGAATAACTGGACCTGCATCGGGTTCGGAAAGGATGTCGCAGAACCGGGCATGGCCGTTCCCGTGGCGTTTCTCGGCCAGCCCCTATTGATGGTGCGCGGCAAGGACAATGAACTGCGGGTCTTCCAGAACGTTTGCCGGCATCGCGGCATGATCCTCATCGAAGAACCAACAACATTGCGCGGCACGATCCGCTGCCCTTACCATTCCTGGTGTTACGAGTTCGACGGCAAGCTGCGCACCACGCCGCATGTCGGCGGGCCGGGCAAGAACCTTCACGACTGTATCAAACGCGAAGAGCTTGGCCTGATCGAGATCAGAAGCCATGTGTTCATGGACATGGTATGGGTGAACCTGTCAGGCGATGCACCACCTTTCGAAGAGTACGCCGCCTCGCTGATCGAGCGCTGGTCGGAGTTTGCCGGCAGGCCGCTGTTCCATGGCGGCTCTACGTCCACGATCACCTTTGACCTTGAAACCAACTGGAAGCTCGCCGTGGAGAATTACTGCGAGAGCTACCACCTGCCCTGGGTGCATCCGGGCCTGAACTCCTATTCGCGGCTGGAAGATCACTATAACATCGTTCGGCCGGGCGAGTATTCCGGCCAGGGTACCGTCGTCTACAACCCGGACCTGAAAGACGGCGACAAGCAGTTTTCGCTGTTCGACGGTTTGAGCGGCAAGTGGGACACGGCAGCCGAGTACATCGCGCTTTATCCGAATGTTCTGATCGGCGTGCACAAGGATCATACCTTCACCATCCTGCTGGATCCGAAGTCCGAAAACCGCACCGTTGAGCGGGTGGAAATCTACTATGCCAGCGAAGATATGTGCGGCGAGGCCTTTGACGGTTTACGTAAACGTCATCAACAGATGTGGAAGGAAGTCTTCGTAGAGGACATCTTCGTTGTGGAGGGCATGCAGCGCGGCAGATCCGCGCCCCTGTTTGACGGCGGCAAGTTCTCACCCGTGATGGACGAGGCAACGCACTGTTTCCACGACTGGGTGGCGCGGCAGTTTCAGGGCACTTAACCGTTGAGCGGACCAGGCGAACTGGATGCTGCCATCCTCCAGGCGCATCGCGAAGACGACCGCGTGCGGCTGGCACAGCTTTATTTCAAGGCAGGAGACATCGAAGAACAGGCCGGCGACATTGATGCAGCCTGTTTCTTCTATACCATCGCCTATGTGTACGGCCTGGAGACGGAGCAAGCGGAACCCCGCGACCAAGCCCATGCCCGGTTAGTCACCCACGGCCGCGAAGCCTGACCGGCGGCCTTGCAGGGGCAAGCCGAAGTGTTTATCTCAACGAATACGGATTGGAAGCGACATGAGGCAGCCCCGTCATGACAGGCAGAACCATTGACGACCTGGTCGAGGACTTCGAGTTTCTCGACGACTGGGAAGAGCGCTACAAGTACATTATCGAACTGGGGCGCAGCCTGGCGCCTTTCCCGGAGGCCGAACGCACGGCCGCGAACAAGGTTCAGGGCTGCGTCAGTCAGGTTTGGATCAAAACCCGCACCGATCGTGACGATGGCTGCGCAGTCTTTTCGTTCGTCGGCGACAGCGATGCGTTGATTGTCAAAGGGCTGATTGCCATCCTGACAGTTCTGATGTCGGGAAAAGAGGCACGGGATGTCGCCGGCATGGACGCGCACGCACATCTGGCGCGCTTTCAGCTCACCGAGCACCTGACGCCCCAGCGGTCCAACGGCCTGGCATCGATGATCAAACGGATCAAGGCCGAGGCCGCAGCGGTGGCGGTCTAGAGTACTACTCGGCAGCGGCCTGCGCATAGCCGAGCCGCACATTCAGTTCCTGCAGCAGGGATTGGGCCGCTTCCGCAATCACCGTGCCCGGCGGGAAGATTGCAGACGCCCCCATTGCCATCAACGTATCGAAGTCCTGCGGCGGGATCACACCGCCGACCACGATCATGATGTCGCCACGGCCATGGGTTTCCAGCGCGCCCTTCAACGCCGGTACCAGTGTCAGATGCCCCGCCGCCAGCGATGAAACGCCAATAATATGACAGTCATTTTCCACCGCCTGCCGGGCAACTTCGTCGGGCGTTTGAAACAGCGGACCGATATCCACATCAAAGCCCAAGTCGGCGAAGGCCGTCGCGATTACCTTCTGGCCACGATCATGACCATCCTGACCCATCTTGGCGACCAGAATGCGCGGTCTGCGGCCATCGTTTTCCTCAAAGGCATCGACCATGGTCTGCGTGCGCTCCACCGCGTCGGACATAGTGCCGGCCTCCTTGCGATAGACCCCTTGAATTGTCTTGATATCGGCAACATGGCGGCCCCAGACCTTTTCCATGGCACTGGAGATTTCACCGACCGTCGCCATGGCGCGCGCCGCCTCGACCGCGCCCGCCAACAGATTGCCCTCACCGTTTTGCGCGATGTTTGACAAGGCCTCCAGAGCCGCCTGACAGGCGGTCTCGTCCCTCTCGGCACGCAGCCTTTGCAACTTGTCGAGCTGACGGGCTCGCACCTGGGCATTTTCCACCTTCAAAATCTCTATGTCGCTGTCTTCGTCGACCTGAAATTTGTTGACGCCAACCACGGTCTGAACGCCAGCATCGATGCGCGCCTGAGTGCGGGCTGCCGCTTCTTCGATTTTCAGTTTGGGAAGACCGGCGGCGATCGCCTTTGCCATGCCGCCCACTGCCTCGACCTCGTCGATATGTTCCATCGCCCTCGTCGCCAGATCATGGGTCAGGCGTTCGACGTAATAACTGCCGCCCCATGGGTCGACGACGCGGCGCGTGCCGGCTTCAAGCTGCAGGAACAGCTGGGTGTTGCGGGCTATGCGGGCTGAGAAATCCGTCGGCAATGCCAATGCCTCGTCAAGCGCATTGGTGTGCAGCGACTGGGTGTGTCCCTGGGTTGCCGCCATCGCCTCGATGCAGGTGCGGGTGACGTTGTTGAACACGTCCTGTGCGGTGAGCGACCAGCCGGAGGTCTGGCTATGGGTGCGCAAAGACAAAGAGCGTTCATTTTGCGGCGCGAACGGTTTGATCAGCTTGGCCCACAGCATGCGGGCAGCGCGCATCTTGGCAACTTCCATGAAGAAATTCATGCCGATCGCCCAGAAGAATGACAGGCGCGGCGCAAAGCGGTCGATATCCAGGCCCGCATCCATTCCGGCGCGGACATATTCAACACCGTTGGCCAGGGTGTAAGCCAACTCAAGATCGGCCGTCGCCCCTGCTTCCTGCATATGATAGCCGGAGATCGAGATGGAATTGAACTTCGGCATGTTCTGGCTGGTGAAGGCAAAGATGTCGGAGATGATCCGCATCGACTGGTCCGGCGGGTAGATATAGGTATTGCGGACCATGAACTCCTTCAGAATGTCATTCTGGATGGTGCCCGCGAGCTTTTCCTGAGGCACGCCCTGCTCTTCCGCCGCCACGATATAGAGCGCCAGAACCGGCAGTACGGCGCCGTTCATGGTCATCGACACACTCATTTGGTCGAGCGGAATACCGTCGAACAGCGTGCGCATGTCGTAAATGGAATCGATGGCGACACCGGCCATGCCAACATCGCCGGTGACGCGCGGATGATCGCTGTCATAGCCGCGATGGGTGGCCAGGTCGAAGGCGATCGACAGGCCCTTTTGACCGGCCGCCAGGTTGCGGCGATAAAAAGCGTTTGAGTCCTCCGCAGTCGAAAACCCGGCATACTGGCGTATGGTCCAGGGCTGGTTGACATACATGGCCGGATAGGGCCCGCGCAGAAACGGCAGCATGCCCGGATAGGTCTTGAGGAAGCCAAGCCCGGCAACATCGTCCGCGCTATATGCGCCTTTGAGTTCAATACCCTCAGGCGTCATGAAGGTGCCGGCACGTCCTTCAGGGACACCTGCCAAATCGATTTGGAGGTCAACTTTGCTGAAATCCGGAATCTGGGTCATGGTTCGATCATATCATAGGAGCGGGCCGATGGGATCAGACGCTGCCGATTCCCAGTGCCACATGCATTTCACGCAGCCACTGCAAAACATCAATGCCGGCGGAAACCTCGCCATCGATTTCTTCTGACAAAAGTTCGCAGCCGTCGATCTTGCCGACCCTGCCCGCCAAAAGTATGCGTTTGGCACCGGCTGCTTTAAGCGAACGAACGGCACTCACGCCCTCAGCGGCGTAAACCTCGTCCGACGAACATATGATGGCAATCGATGCGCCGGAGCACGAAAACTCATCGACAGGCCCCGCGACCGTATCGACACCTCCTGCTGCGAGCAGATTTGCAGTCCAGGTGGTGCGTGCCGTGAAATCCGCAGCCGTCGCCAAGGTTGCAAGAAAGACCGTGGGACGGCTGTTTGCGCCTTGGGCGGATCGATGCGCGGCATCTCGCAGGGCTTCGAACGGTTGCGCCAGGCGAGCAGGAACAAGCGGCTGACACGATATGCCGGCAACCTTGGGCGCTTCGGGCAAATCCGCCGGCATTCTGTCTAACGTACTCGCGGGCATCTCGGACAGGTTCGGAAATTCGGACACTCCCGTGAGCCCAATGCGGCGTTCGGCGGCAAGTTCCTCACGTTGCCTGCAAACATCGGCAATGTCATCCTGCACCCAGCCGCTCGTCAGGCAGTCAATCAATCCGCCACGTTCCTCCATTTGCTGGAACAGGCCCCAGGCGGCCTGCGCAAGCTGCCGTGTCAGCGTTTCGGCAAATCCCGAGCCTGCGGCGGCATCACGCACGCGGCCAATACCGGATTCTTCCTGCAAGATGACCTGTGTGTTGCGGGCCATGCGCCGGGCAAAGCCATCGGGCAGTCCGGCCGCCAGAGTGAACGGCAAGACGGTAACACTGTCAGCGCCGCCGACGCCTGCTGCAAAAGCCGCAGTGGTCGTGCGCAACAAATTCACATGCGGATCATACCGGGCCATCATCCGCAACGACGTTGCGGCATGAAGCGCAGCCGGCTCATCATCAAGACCGCTCGCCTTGCGGACCTGGGTCCACATCAGGCGCAGCGCCCGCAGTTTGGCGATGGTCATAAACTGATCGGCGTCGGCGCATAGCGTGAACTCTATCGCACCGGCGGCATCTTGCGGTTCAACACCTGCAGACTCCAGCAATCTCAGCATCGCAACGGCGGAACCAATCACACCTGCAAGTTCCTGAACCTCGCTTGCACCTGCCTCATGAAACACCCGGCCATCGGCATGGAAGACAGGGCTCAAGAAACCGGCCGCACGGATGGCCCCAAACCGGTCTGCCATATGCGCCGCCACAGCGGACATTTCCGGTGCGGTACCGTAGAGCGCCAAACGGCCGGGCGGATTGAAACCGAAACTCACCTGGCATCTGGATGTATCAAGGCCCCGCTTCCGGTACAGCGCCATAATCGCATCGGACAGCGGTTTGCCATATGGGCCGGCATCAATACGCAGGCTCACCAAAGCCAGATCGACGCCGTCAAAAACTCTTTCCAGGGCTTGTGGCGCGACGGAGCCAACCCCATGCGCACCGGCATGGATCGAACCGGGCAGCACCAGCGCGAGGCCACCGGCACCGCCTTCAAGATCTGCCAGAACCTGTCGGTTCGCCTCGGCGGGGTCCGGCATATCGATACGCTGGACAATGCGCCAGGGCATTTCATCCGTAGGCAGATTATTTAGAGACAGCTTATTGAGGGACAACCGGGGCGCATCGGCCGGGCCCTCATAAAGCGGCTGGATGGCGATGCGGTTCAGCGTCTGCGTGATCAGGCTGTCAAACGGTTTGCCTTTGAGGGCCTTTTCGGCACGCTCGCGCCACTGTGCTTCGGTAACAGCCGGAAACTCGGCGCCGAGTGAAAGAGTCGTCATAAAATCGCCTACACGTCCGTCATGTTGCAGTGCAACTTAAACCACATCACATGCTGCGGGCAAATCGTCAAATAGGCTTACGAGGATTGCACCGATGGAAGCGTGCTAGGGTCAGAACCCACGAGACAGATTCAAATGGCACAGCGAGAAAGGGATCGCTTGACCAACGGCAATTGAAATGCCGGCGCGTGCGGCAGTTTAGAACTCGCGCGACCGTCCCATAAGGGCCAGCGTGAGGTTTCTGCCAGAACGCAGAAGCGGGTAAAGTGCCGATGAAACAGCCCGGTTCTTGAAACAAAATGCAATCATCCGGTTGCAAAACCCGGATCGGCTAGACAACGTGCTCAAGATCCAGATCGCCTCTCCGCCATAATATGGGCGGCCATTGATGTCCGCAATCATGCCCTGCGCCAGATCCAAACCCCGGCTCTTATATTGCGCGGCCAGGTCCAGGTGCTGGCGTGCATCTACCAGTTCAACCGCAAAGTTCTCCCGGATACGAACCAGATGCGCATAGTTCGTGCAAAACGGGCAGTTGCCGTCATAGATGATTTTCAGCCTGTCTTCGCTCATATATCAGCCCGGACAATTGGTTTTTTGCCTACCTGCGAACAGCACGCGGAAGAGCCAACCGATGAGCGGCAGATCCTGCAGCGCATCTGAAAGCGAAACATAGGCCGAACTTGTTTGATTTGCACGACGCACAGCGGATAATCGCTTCTTCGTCCAACGACGGCACCGTCGAATGCGCGTCCTTCCATTCAGGAGAAAAGACTGCACCATCAAAATCTGGGATCAAACAACTAGACAAAGGCCCGGCAGCGTTCCGCCGGGCCTTCATCAAGATTGGTCGGAGTGGCGAGATTCGAACTCACGACCCCCTGCTCCCGAAGCAGGTGCGCTACCAGGCTGCGCTACACTCCGGCACTGGTCTTCATATTGTAATGGCTTTCCGGTACGTGCTCAAACATCCGCAAACTTCCAGAAAGGCGGGCTGCGTTATAGCGCTGCGTGCCGGTACCTGCAAGAGGCGCGAGGCCTGACAGCATCGGCAACGATGTCCCACGGCAAATTCTTCAAACTCGGGCGTTGCCCGGCGCATGCGAAACGGTTATGTTCGCGCCCGCTTCGCCGGTCTATGGCGGGAGGAGCGAAAGCTCCGGGCACTTTTGCGCCCGCAACCCGCCATGAACTCAGGAAACCGATCAGGTGTCGTGACTTTTGCGTGCTTCCGTCAAAAGTCATCCCGGTCCAGGCGGACGCGTAATGTGTTGGGGCGTGGCCAAGTGGTAAGGCAGCGGCTTTTGGTGCCGCCATTCGCAGGTTCGAATCCTGCCGCCCCAGCCAATTTCCTGCCGAAAATCTGATCACCCGGCCGCAAAATCGACCGCAGTGGCCGATTAATGCTCACCAATGCCCAAACACAAATGTCTTGCCAACAGCGGGCGATTGTTCTCAAACAGAAGCATCCACCAAGGACACCGGCCGGACCAGCAGTCACCGGTTTGCCTTTCCAACCATGGGTCGGCTGGCCCGAACACTCCAGACTTGTGCCGCTCATGACACACGACAATGCTGGATCCGCCCCGAACGGCCTGGTGCAACTCGTGGTCATGGTGCTGGCGCCGTTCTCTCTCGGCTATTTCTTTTCCTACATGTACCGGGCGGTCAATGCCGTGGTGGCGCCCGACCTGGTGCGCGACGTTGGCCTGTCGGCCAGTGAACTCGGCCTGTTGACGGCAGCCTATCTGTTCGGCTTTGCAGGATTTCAATTGCCGCTTGGCTTGCTGCTGGACCGTTTCGGACCGCGCCGCGTCCAGGCTGCACTGGTGTGTGTGGCGGCAACGGGAGCAGTTATCTTTTCCTGGGGCGAAAGCCTGGCC
>JANQIR010000075.1 GCA_028282065.1 Aestuariivirgaceae bacterium | reverse complement strand
TGCTGGCGGTAGCGGTAGTCGATCAAGGTGTTGAGGCCGGGCACCGCTTCGACAAAGACATGGCCACCGCGGCCGCCGTCGCCACCATCGGGGCCGCCGTACTCAACGTATTTCTCGCGCCGGAAACTGACGCAGCCAGAGCCGCCATTACCGGAACGGATGTAGACCTTGGCCTGATCAAGGAACTTCATGTATCCGCTCCAGACAATTGCGCTTGCGGCAGGGCCGTGCCGGTCGATATCTGTCTGTTATGCAACATTGATCCGCTTTCTGGCCAGCCAGCCGTCGCTTGTGAGCCGGACATTGAACGTCTCAACCCAGGCGCCGCTGCCCAGCGAATGCCGCGTCCGCTCGCCGATAACACGAAACCCCAGCTTTTCCAGCACCCTGCCCGAAGCCGGATTGGTCTTTTGAAAGTCCGTGGTAACGGCGTCGACCATGGACAGGCAAAAGGCATGCGTCAACACGGCATCGGCTGCTTCGGTCGCATAACCCTTGCCCCAGAAATCGATGCCGAGCCAATAGCCGAAGTCCGTTTCAGGATCGCTGTCCTTAGGCAGGCCATGCGCGGGACCGTACCCGCACATGCCGATCAGCGTGCCGGGTCCGGCGCCTCGTTCCTTCAGGCAGACGGCGAAGACGCTGGCCCTGTCGCCGACCTCATCGATCCGGTCGAGGAATTCTGAAGCATCCTGTTCGCGGTAGGGATAAGGCATCGTGCCCAGCTTCTCGGAAATCTCACGATGATTGGCCAGGCGGGCGATCTCCGGCACATCCCGCCTTTCGGGCCTGCGCAGGATCAGGCGGCCGGTCTCCAGCCTGTGTCTGCCCAGTCTCAACATGTCTTCGTCCTCCAGAACGCAATCAGGGAAGATGGAGTTCCACCTTCCCTGACATGTCCTGGATGAACCGTTCTGTCTTCATTCATCCGCCGGGTTGATGGAACGCCGGCGGATAGTCCCCTACCTGCCGGTTATTCGGCCGCTGGTGGCATGGGGACGACCGAAACGAAGGTGCGTCCGCCGCGGGCCTTGCTGAACGCCACGGTGCCGGTCGTCACGGCGAAAATCGTGTGGTCCTTGCCCATGCCGACATTGTCGCCGGGATGCCATTTGGTACCGCGCTGACGCACGATGATGTTGCCCGGAATGACCTGCTCGCCACCGAACTTCTTCACGCCGAGGCGCCGACCTTCCGAGTCGCGCCCGTTGCGCGAAGAACCGCCTGCTTTCTTGTGAGCCATCTGTTCTGCTCCTGATCTCTAATGCGCTATTTACGCCGGGTCTTCGCCCGCGGCAAGCTTTTTGGCCTGACCGAGCCAGTCGTCGCGCTCGATACGGCCCTTAAAGGACAGGGCATCATCGACCTTTTCGATGTCTTCGGCAGTAAACGCGGCAATCTGTTCAAATTTCGTTATGCCCAGCCCATGCAGCTTCTTCTCCAGCGCGGGGCCGACGCCTGAAATCTTCTTGAGATCGTCAGGCTCGCCGTCAGGCGTGGCGAACAGCGCTGCGGGAGCTTCCTTGGCCTGTGCGGCCGGCGCCTTCTTGGCGGCGGGCTTCTTTTCGGCCTTCAGCTCTTCAGCCTTCTTGGCGTCTTCAGCGGCCGGTGCGGCCTCTTCAGGCGCTTCTTTCTTGGCTGCGGCCTTCTTCGACGGCTTCTTTCCGCCGGTCAGGATTTCGGTGATCCTCAGGCTGGTCAGGTCCTGGCGGTGGCCGTTCTTGCGCCGATAGTGCTTGCGGCGCTTCTTCTTGAAGATGATGATCTTCGGTCCCCGGCCCTGCTCCAGGATCTCCGCAGCAACCGTGGCGCCCTCGACGGTTGGCGTGCCAACCTCGATGCCGGAGTCCGACCCGACCATCAGAACTTCGTTCAATTCGATAATGTCACCGGCTTCACCGGCGAGGCGTTCGACTTCAAGCTTGTCTTCGGCAGTGACGCGATACTGCTTGCCGCCGGTCTTTACGACTGCGAACATTTTCTGCAACTTCCTTCTTCTTTGTCACGCGTCGCTCGGCGCCGCTTTTCCGGGTTTGAACCGGGTTGGCGGACTTTTGCGGCTATTTGAGATCCGTGGCCTTAGACAGCGCAATTTGCGGGCCGTCATGCGATCAGCCCGCGCCGGGCGGCATATAGACGTGATCCGGCCCGGAAGTCAAGGAATTCAGTGCTGTGCCGTCGACTGCATGTTCACGGCATGGATTGCGTTGATCCCCCCGGCTTCGTCGTCGATCAAACTGGCTGTTGCAGGAGCAAGATCAGCCAGCGATACGCCATTGAGAAACAGCATGACATATCCCTTCAGCGCCTCCCACAGAAGATCGGTGCCCTGGAGATCGTTGATATCCGTCATCTCCAAAGTGGACGCGTTCAACGGCCGGTCGAGCAGGTCCGAGGGTTGGTCAAGCGCTTCGAAGATCTCCGCAACGGTAATGCGATGCGCCGGCCGGGCCAGGACGTAAGCGGGATCACTGCCCCTGTGTGGCAGAACCAGATTGGCGTCGCGCAGTCTCACCAACAGCCCTTCCGTGTAGAAAACGGAACGATTGATCCATCTGGCAAGGTCCTTAACCGCGAAGGGTTTGTCGTCCGGCTGCACCGCCAGGCGCACAAGTGTCTCCACGGCCTTGTAGCCTATTGAGCTAATCTGCATGGTCTGCTCCCTCTGGCGTATACGCCTAACCCGCTTCGTATCAAAACGATACCAAATTAGTATGAAATCGAAATCAATTGCTTGTCAAGATGATTTGATAGCGATACTATATTATCGAGAGGGGCTGGAGATCGGCGCGTAATTGGAATGTTTTTTCCGATTGCGCGTTGATCATCCATATGGACTTGAGCCATGTTGCTTGCCTTCGGCGCTAAAAGTTCGCGGGCAGCAATGCCGAAAACAAGAAGGAGCCGGGCATGGATAGCCGCCTGATCGCTGAGCTGATTGTCCATCTGGGACGCTCTGCTTCCCTAGAGGGCCCCGGTGCCGGGCTCACCGCCGGGCAATGGTCGGTTTTGAGGTATTTTGACCGGGCCAACCGGTTTTCGCGCACGCCATCTGCATTTGCGGCCTTCCATGGCACCACGCGTGGTACCGCCTCGCAGGTCATAAAAGGTCTGGTCGAATTGGGTTACCTGACGGCGACAAAGTCGAAGAGCGACGGGCGCAGCGTGCGTCTCGATCTTACCGACAAGGCGCGGGCGATCATTGCGGACGATCCGATCGAAGCCCTGGTGGGAGCGGCCGATGCGCTGCCTCCCGGTGGCCGTATGCAGTTCTATGGGCTCTTGCAGCGCATGCTTGGTCACGTTGCTGCCAGGACCGGCAAGCCATTGTTTGGAACATGCGAAACCTGCTCCCATTTCGAAGGTTCGGGATGTTGCCGGCAGGGCTTGCAGGCTTATGAGTGCCGCCTGGCCAAGGAAGTTCTCCTGGAGCAGGAACTTGACGAATTGTGCATTAATTTCGCACCCGGCCCGCAGGGGATGTCCGGGCCGGGAACCAAACCGAAATGAGCCAGCTCCATACTGCGGCGGTCAGTGTTGAAGACGGCCAGGTGACCATTGATGCCGAGGCGCTCGCCGTCGGACTTGGCCTGTCAGTTGAAGCCCTGAAAGACAAGATGATCAAAGGCCTGGTCACCAGTGTCACCGAGGCTGGGGAAGGTCAGGATGAAGGATGCGTGCGCCTGACATTCCGGTACCGGGCAAGGCTGTGGCGGATTGTTGTGAAAGCCGATGGCACGTTGGTGGAAGATCCGGTGAAGGCGTTCTAGGCGCAGTGGGAAACTCCAAACCGAAAGGATGTATGCGTGTCGGGCCGGCGGATAGCTAACGTGTTGACGATTGCCGGCACCGATCCGAGCGGCGGAGCCGGGATACAGGCGGATTTGAAGACATTTTCCGCGTTGGGCGTTTACGGGATGTCGGTGGTCACGGCACTCGTGGCGCAGAACACGCAAGGCGTCAGCGCCATCCAGGCCGTTCCGGCAGATTTCGTAGCGGCCCAGATTGACAGCGTCTTCAGCGACATTCGTGTCGATGCCGTCAAGGTCGGCATGGTCCACACGGCGGAAGTGGCAGCAGCCATTGTGGCAGCGCTCAAGCGCCATGGTGCGCACAATATCGTGCTCGATCCGGTCATGGTGGCAAAGAGCGGTGACCGGCTGCTCGATGCTTCGGCGATCGAGACTGTCAGGACCGGGCTGGTGCCGTTGTGTGACGTCATCACGCCGAATCTGCCTGAGGCCGCCGTGTTGCTCGATGCCAACGAGCCAACGGACCTTGCCGCCATGCGCGAGGCGGCCGGCGCGCTGCACGCGCTGGGACCGGCGAACGTGTTGCTCAAGGGCGGTCATCTGGCGGGAACCGTCAGTCCGGATGTGTTATTTAACGGCAGGACTTTCGCCGAAATGCAGGCACCACGAGTGGAGACGAACAACACCCATGGGACGGGGTGCACGTTGTCGGCGGCCATTGCCGCGTTGCTGCCGCAGCGAGGTTCTACCGAAGATGCCGTGCGTGCGGCAAAGGACTATATCACCGAAGCGATCCGGGAAAGCGGCCGGCTAAGCGTCGGCCACGGCCACGGCCCGGTACATCACTTTCATGCGTTGTGGACATGAGACAGATTGCCAGCGACAAATGCTTGGTTTGCCCACTTGGCAAAGCACTGCACGTTGGGCTATGACAGCGCGTCCCAAGCGCATCTGACGGAGAGGTGCCGGAGTGGTTGAACGGGGCGGTCTCGAAAACCGTTGAGCGCACAAGCGTTCCGAGGGTTCGAATCCCTCTCTCTCCGCCATTTTGTCGGTACATACCGGAGACATAGGTAACAGTTTGCTCCTAAGACATGGGTGACAATCCCGGGCCGAACAGATCATCCTGGACGACGATTTGTCATCCGATATTTTGTCCCGTATGAATTCGCCAGCTCCATGCCTTCAGAGCGGTTCACCACTCGAGGTCATGCACTGGCAACGACGCCGAATGTCGTTTCATCAGAGCAATCAACACCGAAACCTTCCGTGAACTCTATGCTGCCGAAGCCTGCCTGCTTGAGCTCACGTTGGATTTCCTCTTGAGAGAAATGCTTCAGCCAGTTGTAGACGTCCCAAGTGCGATCTTTCTCAATTACAGTGAAGTGATCGAGGGACACTGCTTCATGGTCATATCGGAATGTGTGCTGGAATGCGAAGTAGTCGTTCGCAGACCAAAATCCGCCCATGAGATTTCGCCCAAACACAACACCCTCGTTTATGCCTTCGAACGCCCTTGTTGAAAAAACGTCAAATATGAACTTTCCGCCTGGGGCCAAAGCCTGAAGGATTTTGGCCAGAAGCGTTTGGCGCTGAACAGCCGAGAGTGGACATAAGTCACAATAAATCAATGTAACCAAGTCCTGGTTTTCCGGGAGGGGGTCCTTGAGATAGTCGGCGACCAGGTATGTGACCGGTCCAGCGTTCGAGGGCGCGTGCGTTCGCGCATAGTCAATAGAATTGCACGAAAAATCCAATCCGTGGACGATTGCACCACGCTTTGCATATCTGTTTGCATATAACCCCGGGCCACACCCAAGATCACAAACCGATGCACCATCCAATCCGAAAGACCGTTCGATCCAGTCCACCACGCGATCAATAGCTTCAATTGGACGTGAAGCAAGTGCAGTGTCTTGGCTCAAGTGGGTCTGGAGCATCTGGTTTGCCAGATGCGGGTCGGTCCAAAGCGTGTCAGCCGTATAGACGGAAAAGACCTTCGGACGTTCAGACAGCTTCTTTAGTTCGGTGTACATGGGTTGTGCCCCTTAGACCACACACGCTTCGTGGCTACGTGTTCTTTCTGTTTGCATTATGTTGAGTTTGACACTTTTCAGACATCGACAGTAGCGTCCGGCAGACAGTCCGATGTTGACGGTTTTCCGGAAAAAGATCCAATCCTCAGGCATGGCTGAAGCCTTGTGCCGAACGGATTGCCGATTGACTGAAACGGTGCGTCCGTCTGTTTCATTTGCAAAGCCTGACAATCGTCCCTTACCCTTACACTGCGAAGGTGGCCAACCGATCACGGTGCCGCCATATATCCGTATGCGAATAATATAAATAGGGGATAGCCCGCGATGATCCTGAATCCAGTGCCCTGGCCCGGCGGTGCGAAATGCGCCTGCTGCCTGACCTTCGATATGGATGCCGACAGCCTGGTGCATATCGATCATCCGCTGGATGGCCACAATCGCGTTTCGGCAATTTCCATGTTGCAGTACGGCCCGCATGTCGCCGTCCCGCGCATCGTTGCGACATATGCGGAGCTGGGCATCAAGCAAACATTCTTCATTCCGGCCTGGTGCATCGAGCAGTACCCGCAAGCCGTCGAGACGATTTTGAAAGGTGGCCACGAGATCGGTCATCATGGTTATCTGCATGAGGATCCGCGCGCACGCTCGCGTGATGAAGAAGCCTATTGGCTCGACCGGTCCATCGATGTCATCAAACAGGCGACGGGCAAGGCACCGCGCGGCTGGCGGGCACCGCTTTACAATTTCTCCGACCACTCCGCCGAACTGTTGGTGGAGCGTGGTTTCAAATACGATGCCTCGCTCATGGGCGACGATATCCCTTACGTGATTGAAGCATCCAATGGCGAGTTGATCGAGATCCCCTCGCATTGGGGTATGGACGATTGGCCGCAATACGTACAGTCATTCGATCTGGACTACATGATGCCGGTGCGTGCGGCGCGCAGCGGATTTGAAATCTTCCGGCAGGAGTTCGATACCGCCTATCAGTATGGCGGACTGTGGGTGCCGGTCATTCACCCCTTCGCCTCCGGCCGCCTGTCGCGCTGGCACGTCTATACGGAATTCCTCAAGGACGTGGTGGCGCGTGGAGACGTCTGGTTCGCGCCGATGGAGGACATTGCCGCACATGTGAGACAGCTGACGGACGCCGGTGACTACAGTCCACGCGTGGTGAAGGTTCCCCAGTATGACGGGCCTGTCAGCCCCGTGATGCCAGCAAACTGACAGGAGCGCACGTGGCGGATATCTCCAAAATCAAAGTGGATGGTGACCGCCTCTGGCGGTCCCACATGGACCTTGCGAAGATTGGTGCGCTGCCCGGCGGCGGGTGCTGCCGGCTGGCGTTGAGTGACGAGGACCGCGAGGCGCGCGATCTATTCGCCGGCTGGTGCGCGGATGCCGGTTGCCGCATGGAGGTAGACCGCGCCGGCAATATGTTTGCCACAAGACCCGGCAGCAGGGACGCTCCACCGGTCGCATCCGGCAGCCATCTCGACACCCAGCCGCACGGCGGCAGGTTCGATGGCATTTATGGCGTCATGGCCGCACTGGAAATAATTCGTACACTGAATGATCACGGCATCGAAACCGCGTTGCCGGTCGCCGCCGTCAACTGGACCAACGAGGAAGGCGCGAGGTTCCCGGCCGGCATACTTGGATCCAGTGCCTATGCCGGAAAATGGACGCTGAAAGACCTGCACAGCCTGAAAGCCAGCGATGGCCCGCTGTTTGGCGACGAACTCAAGCGCATCGGCTACGACGGCAGCCTGGACCTTGGTGATTTCGCGATGTCCGCGTTTTTTGAGGCGCATATCGAACAGGGTCCGGTTCTGGAGCGGGAGAACCTGCCGGTGGGCATTGTCACCAAGGTTCAGGGCCTGCGCTGGTATGAGGTGACCGTCGACGGGGCTGACCGTCATGCCGGCACCACGCCGATGGATGCGCGCAAGGACAGCCTGGTCGCCGCCGCGCGGATGATCGTCGAACTGGAAGCGATCGGCCTGGCACACAGGCCGGATGCCCGGGTGACGGTCGGCCGTCTTGATGTGTCGCCCAATTCCGGCAGCACGATACCCGGCCGCACCGTGTTCAACATAGATCTCAGGCATCCTGAAACTGCGGTCCTCGATCGCATCGAGAGTGAGATCGAGGAGCTGTGCCGCAAATCCGCAGCGCATGTTCGCCGGGTGATCGACATGCCGCCGGTCGATTTCGATGCCGGATGCCTTGCAGATCTGGAACGGTCCGCCGGGGGTCAGGCCATTGCGCACAGGCATATGCTGAGCGGTGCGTTGCACGATGCCTCGCCCGTCAGCACCATGGCTCCCGCTGCGATGATCTTCGTACCCTGCCGTGACGGCATCAGCCACAATGAGGCGGAATGGGCAGAGCCGGAACACCTTGAAGCCGGATGCAACGTTCTGCTGCATGCCATGCTTGCCCGTGCCGGCGTGGTCTGAGCCCTGCGTTGACAGCAAGGCGTGCGGTGAGCGACTATCGCGCCGGCATCGCAGTGCAAATACGGAGCAACGGTTATGACCGCAGAAACCACCACCGTGAAGTCCAGACAATACGATGTGCGGTTCGATAAAGGCCGGCATCATCGCGCTAAGCTCGGCTTTGTCGTCCTCGCCATGGAGCAGACCGTCGAGGACGATGTGTTCAAGTTGACGCCTGAAGGCGTCGGCGTGCATTTCTCCCGGATGCCCATGTCGAACCTGGCGACCGTCGAGACGCTCAAGGCTATGGAGCCTGGAATAGAAGCGGCGGCTTCGCTGCTTCTTCCCGACGATGAGCTGGATGTCAGCTGTTACACCTGCAATTGCGGTACCATGGTCATCGGCGAAGATCGCGTCCTCGATGCGCTTCGCCGCGGCAAGCCGGAGGCCATTCCGACATCGGTCATGACCGGTGTCATCCATGGGTTGCGGGCTGTTGGTGCGCAGAAGATTGTTGCGGCAACACCCTATCTGGACGAAGTGAACACCCATGTGCTCGCGTTCCTGCAATCGCATGGCTTTGAGGTTCTGGACATCCAGGGATTGAACCTGGTGACCAATCAGGAGATCGATTGCGTGCAGCCGGAGTTCCTGCGCGAGTTCGCGGCAAGCCTCGACCGGCCCGATGCGGATGCGGTGTTCGTGTGTTGTGGGGCCCTGCGGACACTCGATATCGTCGGAGCACTGGAGGACCAGGTCGCCAAGCCGGCGATCGTCTCCAATCAGGCAATGATGTGGGATTGTCTGCGCCGCGCCGGCATAGAAGACCGCATCGACGGGTATGGCCGCCTTTTGCAGATGAGCGGACGTGATGTGGGGCTTGCCGCCTAAAGACGTTTGGCCCGAGCCGATTCAATCGGCCATGAATCACTGTCAGTTTGCGCCGAAGACTTCCAGCAGGTCGGCCCTGAGGTATTGTGTGGCCAGCGTGTGCGGAACGGTTTTGCGCACCAGAAGTTCAATCTGGCTCTCGTAGCGCATTTTCTCCGGCATGACTGCTTTCATCTCGCCTGTGCCGATCCATCGCGCGGCATAATGTTCGGGCAGGAACCCGATGAACTCACCGGACAGGATCAGGCTGGCGATGGATTCCATGTTCTCCGCGAACGCCGCTGCCCTCAACTTGTCGCCGGAAGGAATGTGGCCGTCCGGCACATAGGGACGTTTGACGAACCTGTGGCGTGACAGGCTGTCCGGGTCCAGCGAATTCGGCCGCGCATCGAACAGCGGATGGCGGTTGCTGCAATACAGGCGCTGGCTTTCCGTCAGCAGCGGTGTGTATTCGATGGCGGAAATCTGCCTGGAATAGCCGCCGATCCCGATGTGATAGCTGCCTTCGGCCACGGCGCGCTCGATTTCCGCAGGTGTCGCCACATGCAGGTTGAGTTGTACGTCGCCCGGCCGTCTTTCGAATTTTGCCAGCGCGTCGGGAAGCGCGAATTTTGCGTTCGACACCACATTGTCGACCACGCCGATATGCAATTCACCGCTCATCTTGCCGCGCAGGGCATCGACTTCCGATCCAAAGGAATCGATCGAACGGAACAGACGCTGGGCCGCCTCATAGACCCGTTGTCCGTTCTGGGTGACCCTGAAGCCGCCCCGGCCGCGTTCGCACAGCCTCACACCGAGACGCGCTTCAAGGGCCGCCATGTGAGAGCTGATTGTTGACTGGCTGACATTCATTGCCAGTTGCGCCGGTGTAAAGCCGCCGGACTCCACGACGGTCGCAAACACCCGCAGCAATCGCAGGTCGGATTGTCCGACATTGATGCCTGTCGTCATGGTCAGCACCTTTCGTTGGAATTGCCATAATTACATTGACGAAACTAGATGTAAAAATGAAAACTTCACTATTTTTCGTCTGAACGAAACCCATCATAGTTGGCGTGTGGCCTTTGTGGGGCCAGTTCCATTTCACACTCTGGCCGCACCAATGAAATGCCGTTTGCCCGGCGGATATCCGCACATCCCGCTTTTGGGCAAGTCCGGCAAGGCATGGGGATTTGCTGATGCAGACATCAGTGATGATGTCCGACCTGACCTGGGACGAATACCAGCGCCGGATCGAACAGGAAGACGCCATAGTACTGTTGCCGGTCGGTGCACTGGAGCAGCACGGCTATCACCTGCCGCTCGGGGTGGACTGGATGATGTCGACCTATATGGCCCGCCGGACGGCAGAGAACGTCGGCGGTATCGTGGTTCCGCCGATTACCTTCGGATACCGCTCCCAGATACGCACCGGCGGTGGCCCCGACAGATGCGGCACGGTCAACCTGGACGGAATGACACTCATCAATCTGGTCAAGGACGTCCTGAAGGAGATCGTCCGCCATGGGGCGCGCAAGGTTGCGGTGGTGGATGGTCACTTCGAGAACCGGTTCTATCTCGACGAGGCCTGTTTTCTGGCCATCCGGGAACTCGAATATGCCGGCATCACCGACGCCAGAATCCTGAAGATGCTCTATGCGGAGTATATCAAGCCGGAGACGCTGGAGAAGGTCTATGCAGGCAAGCCCTACCCTGGGCTCGACCTTGAACATGCCGGCATCCTGGAAACGGCAATGATGCTGTATTGCCACCCCGAGCACGTGGATATGTCCAGGATTGCGGATGAAGACCTGCCGAACTTTCCGCCATACGACATGTTCCCCGGCCATCAGGACTGGGTGCCGGAGTCCGGCTGCCTGTCGCCCGGGCATGCCGC
This sequence comes from Aestuariivirgaceae bacterium, assembly GCA_028282065.1. GTDB lineage: Bacteria > Pseudomonadota > Alphaproteobacteria > Rhizobiales > Aestuariivirgaceae > JANQIR01. The sequence continues at coordinate 7,729 of JANQIR010000075.1, read as the reverse complement.
TACGGCCGAAATCGGCAAGTTGCTGGTTGAGGAATTCGTCGACCTGGTCACGGCATCATTGAAGAAGGAGTTTCGCTGACCGGACTAACCTGCGGCCGGAAGACAGCCGCTTGCAAACAATATTCTAAGGGAGGAAGACGAGAATGATCATTTCAAGGAGAAACCTGATTATCACCAGTGCGGCCGCCACCGGTCTTGCAGCTCTGCGCCTGCCGGCAATGGCCGCGGATTTCAAGGCTGCCGGCGTATTGCCCGGCTCGATCACAGATCAGGCCTTCAATCAGGTCGTCTATGAAGGGCTTATGGCGGCAAAGAAGAACCTCGGCATCGAGGTTGTCTTCAGCGAGAAGGTAAAACAGGCCGACCAGGTCTCCGCCATGTCCGACTATGCCCGGCGCGGCTACAACGTGGTCATCGGCGCGGGTGGCGAGTTTACTGCTGCCGCCAAACGTGTCGCAAAGCAGTTCCCCGAAGTCCTCGTGGTCGTCTTGAACGGTGCGCCGACCGAAGGCGTTGCCACGATCAACTACAACAATCCGCAGTTCGGCTACATTTTGGGCTTCATCGGCGGCAAGATGTCCAAGACGGGCAAGGCCGGCATGGTCTGCGCGCAGGAGATCAAGGCATTTGTCGACATTGCCGATGGCTTCAAGAAAGGCTGGGCTGCCGGCGGCGGGTCCGGTGAAGTGTTCCTCACCTATACCGACGACTGGGACGATGTGGCCAAGGCAAAGGAAGCCACCATCAACCTGATCGGTCAAGGTGCCGATGTCGTGGTGCCCTACCTCGACAATGGGATTGTCGGGGTCGTGCAGGCTGCCGAAGAAAAGGGTGTGTGGGCTGCCGGTGTCATCACGGATCTTGGCAAATCGGTGCCGAAGACCAATGTCGCATCCACTGTGCTTGATTTTGCCGCGGCAACCGCGACGACCATCGAACTGGCGAAGAACGGCGAACTCAAACGCGAAGATCGCAAGTTCGCCATGGGATCGGCAGCCGGCTACATGGGCACTATCAACGATGCGGTGCCTGCCGATGTAAAGGCTGAAGCGATGAAAATCGTCGAACAAATGAAGGCTGGTACCTTCAAGATGTAATACCTCCCGCGGGCGGTGCCGCCGGTTTACCGGGGTGCCGCCCGTTCACCCCTACGGTCCGACTGATCGCCGTTGAGGCCAGCTTGTGGCGGATTACAAACTAGCATTAGAGAACATCACCAAATCATTCGGTGCGCTGACGGCCAATGATGCGGTCAACCTGCGCGTGCGGGCCGGCACGGTGCATGCCGTGCTGGGAGAAAACGGCGCCGGCAAGAGCACATTGATGAATATCCTGTACGGATTGTACAAACCGGACAGCGGACGCATTCTTGTCGACGGTCAGCCGGTTACTGTCAGCAGTCCGAAGGAAGCCCTGGCATCGGGCATCGGCATGGTGCACCAGCACTTCATGCTGGTCGCTCATCTGACCGTGACCGAAAACATCGTCCTCGGGATGTCCGGTCAGGGGCTCATGCTCGACGTTGCCGGCCATACCAGACGCATTGAGGACCTCAGCAAGTCGTTCGGCTTCGACATCGATCCTGGTGCCGAGGTCATAAAGCTGCCTATCGGCATGCAACAGCGTGTCGAGATTTTGAAGCTGCTCTACCACAACGCCGAAATCCTCATCCTGGACGAGCCCACCAGCGTTCTCACGCCCAACGAAACGGGTCCGTTTTTTGAGTTGCTGCACAGGCTTAAGGATGCCGGTAAGACGATCATCTTCATTACCCACAAGCTGGAGGAAGTCATGGCCGTGGCCGACGACGTTACGGTCATGCAGGACGGCAAGGTCAGGGCCTCGGTTGGTGCCGCCGACACCGATCCGGCAAGCCTGGCAAGAACCATGGTGGGACGCGAGGTGCTGTTTCAGGTCAAGCGGTCTGCGCATTCGACGGGCGAGACGGTCCTGGAACTTGATGGCGTCACCGCCGGCAATGACCGGGGCCTGAAGGCTCTTGAGCGTGTTTCCTTTGAAGTGCGGGCGGGAGAAGTGTTCGGGATCGCCGGCGTGGACGGCAACGGACAGACTGAACTGGCGGAGGTTATCACCGGCCTCAGATCGGTTGATTCCGGCCGAATTCTAGTCGCCGGCAAGGATATCACCCAAACAAGCGTTTCCAGACGTGCCGGTGAACTCGGCATCGCCTACGTTCCCGAGGACCGGCATCGCGATGGTCTTGTGCTTGACGACAGCGTTGCCCAGAACGCGATCCTGCGCACGTACGATCAGGCCCCGTTTGCCAGCTACGGCTTCTTCAACCGGCAGGCCATCGCCGATCATGCCGCACGTCTCGTGCGCGACTTTGACGTCCGCCTGCAATCCATCGACCAGGAAATCCGTTACCTGTCCGGCGGCAACCAGCAAAAGGTCATCCTGGCCCGCGAGCTTGAGGCAAATCCGAAAGTGCTGGTCGCCGCCCAGCCGACCAAGGGGCTGGACGTCGGCGCGATCGAGTTCGTGCAGCAGCAGATTCTCAATCAGCGCGATCGCGGTGTTGCAATTCTCTATATCTCCACAGAACTGGAGCACCTGCTGGATGTGTGCGATCGCGTGGGCGTACTGTTCAGTGGCCGCCTCATGGACACCCTTGCCGCGGCTGACGCAACACCGGAACGTATCGGCCTGCTGATGGCCGGCGTGGCTGCGTAGAAGGTGACCGCGATGGATAGCGTCTACAGGGTCATGTTCCACCTGCGCAGCGTCTGGGCCATCCTGCTGGCGCTGGCAGTCGGTTCGATCCTGATCCTGGCGGCCGGTAGCAACCCGATCGAGGCCTACGCGACCTTGTTCAAGGGCGCGTTTTTCGACTACTGGGGATTTGCGGCCACGCTGGTCAAGATGTGCCCGCTTCTGCTTGCGGGACTGGCCGTCGTTCTGCCGCTGCGCGCCGGCCTGTTCAACATCGGTGCCGAAGGCCAGATCTATATCGGCGCCTTGTTCGCTACCATTGTCGCCTTGTACGTGCCCGGCCTGCCGGGTCCGCTTCATATCGTTCTGTGTACGCTGGCCGGCGCGCTTGGCGGTGCGTTGTGGGCGCTGATCCCGGCGTTGCTGAAAGCCTATCAGCGCATCAATGAGATCATCGTCACCTTGCTGCTGAACTTCGTGGCGCTGCATTTTGTGAGCTTTGTCGTCAGCGGTCCGATGATGGAGAAGGGCGCACCCTACCCCTATTCGCCGGAGATCCCGGATACGCTGTTCCTGCCCCACCTGCTGGCGCGCACCGATGCGCACTATGGCGTACTTGTCGGCGTGGTCATCGCTCTTTCGCTGTACGTTGTCTTTCAACGCGGCGTGTTCGGCTTTACGCTGGCAACGGTCGGGCGCAACCCGAACGCCGCGCGCTATGCCGGCATGTCGGTGGAGCGCCATATCATCCTGTCGTTCATGATCGCCGGGGCCTTCGCCGGCCTTGCCGGTACATTCGAGGTCCTGGGCCACCGCTACCGGCTGTTCCATGCCTTCAGCCAGGGTTACGGCTATGACGGCATTGTCGTGGCGTTCTTGGCCGGACTGAATCCGCTCTTTGCAATCTTTTCCGCGCTGTTCATCGGCGGCCTGCGCAGCGGGGCCAACATGATGCAGCGCGCCATGGGTATCGAAACCACGGTGGTCGAGGCGATCCAGGGCCTCGTCATCCTGTTCGTCGCCGCCAGTCTGGCGTTCCGCTACCGCGCAACGGCCATCGGCCGGGCCATCGCCCGCCGCCAGGAGGTTGAAGAGGCGCTGGACGGGCAAACCGGAGACAGAAAGACCTAAGAGATGGACGCACTGCTCAACCCGCAAGCCATCGTCGAAGTGCTCAGCAGCAGTTTGAGACTGTCGGTGCCGCTGGTGTTTGCCGCTCTTGCCGGTGTGTTGAGCGAACGCAGCGGCGTGTTCAACATTGCCCTTGAAGGAAAGATCCTGGCCGGTGCTTTCGGTGCCGCCGTTGGGGCGTTCTTCATGGACGATCCCTATAGCGGGCTGGTGGTCGGCATGCTGTTCGGCATGATGGCGGGATCGATCCTGGCGGTGCTGGGCGTTACCTTCGGCGTGAACCAGATCGTTACCGGTATCGCGATCAATATCTTCGTTCTGGGGATTACCGCCTTCCTGTCACGGATCGTCTTTGGCGCCCAGGCCAACACATTGAAACTGCCGGGGTTCAAGGCCTTCGAAATACCGTGGCTTTCGTCGATCCCGATCATTGGACCTGTGCTGTTCTCCCAGGACCTGCTGGTCTATGTCATGTTCGCCAGCGTCGCCCTGGTGTTCTTGTTCCTCTACCGCACGACGTGGGGCCTTGCCGTGCGGGCGGTCGGTGAAAACCCCGCTGCCGTCGACAGTGCGGGACTATCCGTGCCGGCGCTGCGTTACGGCTGCGTCATGGCCGCAGGCGCAATAGCCGCACTCGGCGGATGTTACCTCGTCCTGTCGCAGGTTTTCCTGTTTTCGGAGCATATGAGTGCAGGCAAGGGCTTCATCGCCTTGGCCGCGGTCATACTGGGTCGCTGGAGCCCGGTGGGCGCTCTGCTGGCCTGCCTGCTGTTCGGGTTCTTCGATGCGCTGCAATTGCGGCTGCAGTTCAACTATCCGGACGTACCGCATCAGTTCTTTTTGATGCTGCCATACCTGATTTCCATTCTCGCGCTTGTCGGACTGGTCGGCAAACCGAGGCCGCCGGCGTCTGTCGGGCGGCACTACCGGCGCGAGGCAAAGTAACGGCTCATGTGGCGTGAAGCCCACGGCCGTCAACCGAGGAGGATTTGACATGCTGGATAAGACAGAAGATGCCAAGGGTTCTGGCGAGGCCGCTTCCGGCAAGGATCCGATCTTCGTCCGCTGTGAATGGGGCGAGCTGAAGGAATGCGTCTATGGCGGATACGATCAGTTCGTCTTTCCGAAGTTCCTGCAGGATGCCGATGTCCGGCCATCCGGGGACTTCCGCCAGTTCTGGTTCGACAACCAGGAAAAGACGGTCAAGGATGCCGATCCGGAGTACTACGCGCGCTGGCAGTCGCAGATTAAAGGCACCGTCGACTTTCTCGTCGACAGCGGTATCAAGGTGCATCTGCCGGACCGTATCAGCGATGCCAATATGAAGTTCCCGCGTGGAGAGAACCACGGCGTGCTCACCGGCTGGCTGCGTGATCCCTTTGTCACCATCGGCAACAACGTTATCGAACTTGCGCCACGCTCGCTGTTCCACCGCCGTCAGAGATTTGCCATCCGGCATATACTGGCCTCCACCATGGAACGCGGCGCGCGCTATTACGCCCAGCCCGACTCAGGCGCCGATGACGACAACGAAGGCAAAGCCGGCTGGGGGTATCTTGAAGGCGGCGACATCCTTGTGCTCGGCAACAAAGTGCTGGTCGGCCATTCCGGCAATTGTTCCAATGCGGAAGGCGTGCGCTGGCTGCAGCATATGCTGGGCGACGGCTATGACATCGAGATGGTCAATATCGACAAGCGCTTTTCGCATCTCGACTGCGTCATGCTCACCCCGAGAGAGGGCGTGGCGGTCGTGTCGCTGGAATGCCTGCCCGACGGTGTCCCCGATTGCATGAAGGACTGGGACCTGATCGATGTTCCCTTCGAGATCACCAAGGTGCACATGGGCTGCAACAACCTGACAATCAACGACCACACCGTCATCATGCCCTCGGGCGAACCGCATGACAGGGTGGCCAATGAGTTGAAGGCACGCAACTTCGAGGTTATCCGTCTGCCATACGATGCGGTCTATTGCCTTGGCGGATCGTTCCGCTGCGCCCATCAACCCTTGATCCGTCTTTGATGAGGGCCGGGCACGATGCGTGCGATAGAGGTTGCCGAGCCTGGCGGTATTGACCGTCTGGCCTATGTGGATAGAACCGAACCCGAACCGGGACCGGGTGAGGTCGTCATCGATGTTGTCTACGCCGCCGCGAACTGGAGCGACATTCAAAAACGCGAAGGCGTCTATCCCGACCCGGTGACCTATCCCGCCGTTATCGGGCTTGAGGTCTCCGGTACGATCCACGCAACCGGTCGCGGTGTCACAGGCCTGGAACCCGGCCAGCGCGTCGCGGCAATCACCGGACCGCGTATGCTGGGCGGGTATGGCGAAAGATGCACCGTTGGAGCCGAATTCGTCATGCCGCTGCCGGACGATATGCCCCTGGAACTTGGGGCGGCCTTTCCGGTGGTCTCGCTGACGGCTTATCACCTTATCAACAGCGCCTATAGCCTGAAGTGTGGGCAAACGGTTCTGGTGCACGCGATCGGCGGCGCAGTCGGCCTGGCTGTCACGCAGCTTGCCGTGGACCGGGGGGCGACGGTTATCGGGACTGCCAGCCGGGCGGGCAAAGGCGACAAGGCATTGGGCTACGGAGCGTCTGTCGTGATCGATCGCAGTGCAACCGACTTCTGCGACGCTGTGAACGCGTTCACCGGCGGACAAGGTGTGGACCTTGTTATCGATTCACTCGGTGCCGACATTCTGCCAAAGAGCATGGAACTTCTGAAAACTTACGGCCATACCATCAATATCGGCGAGGCGGCCGGATATCCGGATTTCGACATCCGTCCCAAGCTCTATGAGAACTCAACGTCACTGGCCGGCTTTGAGGTGCTGCACGCCATGCGCGTTCCGGGGCTGTGGCAAAAGGGAGTCTACGCGGTTTTGGGACACCTGATGGCCGGCACGCTCGAAATGCCGATCGAAGGGATCTTTCCCTTCGATGCCGTTCACGATCTGCACCGCAAGCTCGAATCAAGAACGGTGAGCGGCAAGCTGCTGCTTCAGGTGCGAGGCGGGTAGTCCCAGGCCCCTACCTTGCCGCACTTGAGCGCTGCCAGCGCGCAGATTGCCTCCACCATGATCCGCGCAGCCAGCGTGCTGGTGATGCCGCTCCTGACATCGAAGTCGGGCGATACCTCCACGACGTCGAAGCCGCAGTACCCGTTCTCGCAGGCCAGCCGGACACCGTTGATGATTTCGCGCGATGTCATGCCGCCCGGTTCCAGGCTATTGGTTCCCGGCGCGTAGGCAGGGTCGATCACATCAATGTCGACGCTCACGTAAGGCGGTTTGCCGTCCGGGGAGACAATCTGGAGCGCTTCACGCGTGACCTCTTCAATACCGCGGACCTGAACCTCCCGATCCGGGTAGACCCTTATTCCCAGTTCCTTGTAGAGCGGCGTCCACTCGGGCAGGTTTCGGGGGCCCTTCGGTCCGATTATGGCGACGCGAGAAGGGTCAACCTCATCGAGTTCGAGGATGCGCAGCACCGGCGATGCCCGTGTCAGACGGTCGTTATTGAAGCTCTCCGACAGATCCAGATGTGTGTCGAACAGCAGGAAGCCAAGCGGTGCGCCAGCCGTGGCGGCCACCGCCTTGACCGCGGGGTACGTCACGCCGTGATCGCCACCCAGCATCAAGGGCACGGCACCGCATGCCTGAATTTCGGAGACCCTGGCTTCTAGCCGGCGGTAACTCTCTGGCGTGTTTCCCGGAACGACATCGATATCGCCGCAATCGGCCACACGGACATGGTCGAGGGCATGCATGTCCCAATCGAAGTTGTAACTGGAGAACAGCAGCGAGTACTTCCGGATTTCCTGCGGTGCGCGGCGGGTGGCGCCGCCGCGAAATGTTGCAATGCCGTCATAAGGCATGCCGATGACGATGGCATCGGCCTGGACATTGGTGAGGTCA
>JANQIR010000073.1 GCA_028282065.1 Aestuariivirgaceae bacterium | reverse complement strand
GACGATGCCTTGCGGGTTCGTGCCGGCGAGTTGTTCTTCCGGGAGCAGAACGTGTCGACGGAAGGTGGGCGCTTGATGCTCGCCGATGACGAGATAGTTGAAATGCATGCCAAGTCCGGCGGCATGGGAGGCATCGGCCAGCTGCTTGCAGAGTCAAACACACCGGTGCGCCAAGTCGAGATGGATGTTCTGGACGAAGACAACAAGTCGGTTTTCTGGGACCGCTCGGAACGGTTTGACACGGTAGTGGACTTTCGCTTCACCCAGCCGGCGCTGGATGGTTTTGCCCGGGTGCTCGAAGCTTGGATCGGCCATTTCTTCAAGCTGCCGGTGAAAATCCAGCCGATGCAGCGTATCGATGACGAACGTTGGAGCTGGCATATCGGCCTGGACCTGGACGCAACGCAAATCCTGAACGGGTTGTATCGCGGTGAAGAGGTGAGCGATGATGACCTGAACCGTATCGTTGCCCTGTTCCGCATGGAAGTCCTGGAGCCGGCGGCGGTCCTGCCGGCGGTGCGTGGCAAGCCGGTCTATCTCGGGCTTGCCATGACGAGGGACAGAAAGGTTAAGATGAAACCGCAGAATTTGCTGACCAATCTGCCATTGGAGAATGTGACATGACGACGGCTGTTGAAACGACTTCGTTCCTGGATACAATGGGCGCCAAGGCGATTGCCGGCCTGTTGGCCGTGATGTGCCTGATCGGTTTGTCCGCGCTTCATTACCGCGCATCGCAGCCGGGCGGCAGCGGTTCGGCTGCCGGTGCGTCCAATGCGGAATTTGTCGCCTGCCGCGGCACGCGTGTCGAACAGATCCTCCAACTGTTGAACGATGGTCTGATCAATGCCGAGCAGTATGAGGAATACAAGGCACGTGCGATCGCCACCTGCGCCGGCCAGTTCCCGTCCGAGGGCAACTGACGCGAGGGCGGTTCCTCACGTGTCGTCGTCTGAGTCTGCTTTGCCGTCCAGATAGTCCTCTGTGACCCGCACTTGTGGCCGCTCGCCCATGGCGAAGGGATCGGGCATGCTGTCGGCCTGGACCTCAATGCGGCAGGTATCGCACATGCGGATCAGTTCCTGGGCATCCTTGGACTTGAACATGTAATGCTTGCCCGCCAATTGTTTGGCGATGCGTTCGATAGTGCCTTTCGATCCGAACGGTTTGCCGCATCTGACACACTCAGCCGGTTCTTCCTCGTTCAGGGTGACGAGGGACATGGCGTCATTGCCGAGGTTGAACCGTGCCTCGAGCGAGATGACGCCTTCCGGACACGTGCTCACACACAGGCCGCACTGGACGCAGTCCTGCTCGACGAAGCGGACCTGCGGCAGCTCCGGATTGTCCCGGATCGCTCCCATCGGACACGCCGACGTGCAGGCCAGGCACATGGTGCAGCCGTCGGTGTCGATCTTGATGCGGCCGTAAGGCGCGCCGGCCTCTAGAGCAATGATCTCCTGCGGGTCCGGCGCTTGCGCATTCAGCAGCCATAGCGCCGTGCGAGCAACCTGGCGCTTGTTGTTGGAGCCGATGAAGTCATGCGCGCTCAGAAGCTCCAGGTCCTGCTTCTGCCACAGCAGCGCTTCGACCGCATCGGGGTCCTGTTCATCAATGATGGACAGGCGGGCCTCTGCGCCATCGTAACCCATGCCGGACATCAGCATCCGGGCAAGCGATACTTGCTCCTCCAGGCCGGTTATCTCGTCGCGCCGCTTGGGGTCGATCAGCAGCCAGATACGTTGTGCGCCGAGCGTCAGTGCGGTGAGCAGCGACTCATGGCCGATTGCGGTGACCTCATTGACAGACAGCGGGATGACATGTGCCGGAAGCCCGCGTCCGAAGCGGGCCAGGGCAGAGATCATCTGGTCGCCGTGGCCAGCGTCATGGATCACAATCTCGGCGTCCTTGCCGCCGGCGGTGCGGAATGTGGTCAACAGGGCTTTCAGCCGGTCGATGATGCCGGTGCGTGACGGCATCGCGTAGGACACCGCGCCGGACGGACACACGGAGGCGCAGGACCCGCAACCTCCGCAGATCGCCGGATTGATCTTTACCGTGTCGCCATCGGGCGAAATGGCGGAGACGGGGCAGGCATCCAGACAGCGTGTGCAACCGGTCTTCTGATTGCGTGCGTGTGCGCAGATGTGACCGTCATAATCGACGTAGAGCGGTTTTTCGAACTCACCGACCATGTCCGTTGCCTCGAACAGGATTTCGGCGATGGCGGCGCGGTCGGCCGGGTCGGCGCGGAAGTAACCGTCCCGGCGATCCGACTGTGGAAACAGTGGTGCACGGCCGGACACATCGATGATGATGTCGCAGGTTGAGGCCGCGCCATCACGCGGCGTTGTGAAATCTAGTTGCTGGCGTGAAGACGGCACGACAGGTGCATAGCCGTTGACGACGATCTCGAAGGCGCCGAAATGTCCAGCGGCGGCGGCGATCTCGCCCTTATAGACCGGGACATCCACGACTGCGGGTGGTATGGCGTCGTCGCTTGTGGTGAGCAGCACCGAAACACTCAGTCGTCCGGACAACCGGCTGGCAATGTCGAGGGCGTTCTGGCCTTCACCATATACCAGACACACGCCCTGTGAACTCAGCGTCAGGGATCGTGCCGGGGCAGTGTCCAAGGCGGCTCCTGCAAGCAGCGCGGCCATCTTGGGGGTGGCCGAGGTGGTTTCTTCGGACCAGCCGGCACGCTCTCGAATGTTGACGAACCGGATGTCGGTTTCGCTGCCACTCTCTTCGGCCAGTTCACGGAACAAAGGTGCTTCCTGCGTGCAGCACACCATGACCGGCTCACCGTCCTTCAGGCTGTCGGTAAAGCTCTCGGCCTGGGCGCGGCACAAATAGGAATGAACGAAGGGGGGCGCATCTGCGCCCAGTGCCTTCGTCATCGGGTCCGCGTCGATTGTCATTGTCTTCTCGCAATCGCATACGAGAATGTTCCTGTCCTGCACTTTCATTTTATACGTCCCGCCAAAGACCCATGCTGCCGCTTGCCGGCATGGTATTGCCGTGCCGTGCGAAGGCTGTGCAGCCGCCATTCCATCTGGTGGTTTGATATCCTGCATGGCACGTACAACATATACAGTATCGATCGAACGAGAGACGAGGTGGGGATCCGGTGATGGCGTCGTCGGACCAATGTGCGATCGGCTTGATTCTGGAACGCCGTGAATGCGAACACCCCTGGCAGGACCATGAATGGGTCAGCACAGGCGTGACGACGGATGTGACGGATGCGGATGGCTGGACGCTCCTATACCAGATGGATGGGGTGAAGCGCTTCCTGTCGCCCAGCGTCGCGCTTGAATTGCACGCCAGTGAAACCGAAGCCTACCTGTATAATCTGGGGTCTCCGCTGCCATCTCTGTTTCTTGTTCTGCGTGAGGACGACGCCAGCGTGATGGAGGTTCCCTTCGCTATCCATCTTATCACTGCAAGCCCGTATGAAGCCCAGGATTACATGGATTCCTCAGAAGAGCATGTCGACCGCATTGCCATGGATGAAGGTATGAAGGCGTGGGTCGAGCGTTTCGTGTCGATCAACCACCAGGAACAGGATTTCAAGAAGCGCAAGCGCGACAAGCTCGACATCGACGAGCATAAGTTCGGCCAGGAGCCGCTGCATGAGTTGAGGCGGCGCGGAGGCGGCAGTGACCGGAACCACTGAAAAGCCCGGCGAGGAGGGGTTCCTGCAAAGATGGTCACGGCGCAAGGTCGAAGAGCGTGACGCAGCGCCTGAGGCGGCGGAGGATGTGCTGCCGGCTGCAGATGTTGTCGAAGAGCCTCTCGGCGAAGAGGCTGCTCTGGCGAAGTTCAGGGAAGAGGATCCCGAACTTGCCGAAACGATTGCCAAGGTCGACATCGATGCCATGACCTACGAGGACGACTTTTCCGTCTTCATGAACGAGAAGGTGCCGGAGTTCCTGCGCCGCAAAGCGCTGTCGAAACTCTGGCTGTCGAACCCGGTGCTGGCCAATGTGGATGGCCTGGTCGACTACGGCGAAGATTTCACCGACGCTGCGACGGTGATAGAGAACTTCCAAAGCGCCTATCAGCCTGGCAAGGGGTACGCGACGGCCGAAGAGGATGAGGAACTCGTGAGCATAGAAGACGAGAGTGCCGATTCTTCCGAGGTCACTGCCGAGCCCGCCGACGAGGCGCAAGCAAAAGAGATCGACAGCGCAGAAGACGAAGATCACGTGGCAGAGCTAGACGAAGACGGCGAGGGTGTCCAGCAGCCCGAAGCCGAGGATACCGAACCGGAAGATAGGCCGGAGCCGTCAGGGCAGAAGCCCGGCTAGCTTGTCCGTTTGCACAGATGTATCCGTCTATATGCGCCAGGCGTCGTTCCAGTCCATTTCTTGAAAGCACGGATGAATTCGATTTCGGTCGCGTAGCCGAGTGCCCTGGCGATCTGCCAGACAGTCACGCCGTCTTCGTGCAGCAACTCCCTGGCACGTTCCTGAAGACAGTTTGCCAGCAGGCGGTTGTAGGACAACCCCTCTTCCTGCAACCGTCGCTGATAGGTTCTCAGTCCCAGCCCGAACTTCGCGGCGACGCCGTCCAGGTCTGTCCTGCCGATCAGGAGGCGCTGGCGGACGATGGCATAGCTTGCAGCGGTTATGTCCTTGGGCAGTTTTTGTCCCTGCCGTGCGACATCCGCCCGGGTAATCGGCGCCGATGTGCGATTGCTGCCGTAAGGCTTTGCCCCGGTCAGTTCTTCGTCGAAGATGACTGCTATGGCCGGGCAGTCCGGTTTGACAGGTGCTTCGAAGCAATCCTCCAGGTCCTGTATCCACGGGCCTTTCGCGTAGGGCACTTCGACCCACTTTGGCCGCCATCCGGGTCCGGCATAGCTGCGCACGAGATCGACAAGGGCGCAGAGAATTGCATCGCTCACCTGGCGCCAGTTGCCGCCGACCAATTCGGCCGCGCCGTATGCAAGTTTTATAGTGTCACCGAGTGCCGTCACCTGGACATGGGAGAAGCTCTCGTGGTGCCGGATCGTCTTACATGCCCGCTCCAGCGCCGATGCCAGATGCGGCGCGCTCGTCACATATTTGCCGAATGTGCTGAGGTCGCGGGCGAAGCGCAGTTGCGTGCCGACCATGAGGCCGAAAGAGCGCATCGCGGTCAATCTTCCGGCCTGTTCGTAGAACCTTAGAAAATCGCGGTACAGAAGCGGACCGTCCGGGTCATCCAGCACGGTGAGCGGCACGTCGAGATCCGAACACAGCCTGGCAAAGGCTTTCGCACCCTCCATCTCCGTCACCAAATATGGCAGGGCGGTGAGCACGTTTGCCCGCGTGACGGCATGTGCCGGCATGGCATCGCTCCTTGTGCACCTCCCCCGCGCGTTGAGCCTAGCACGCGGGCACTTTGTCGTGAATTGCCAGTTTATCCCGTTGGGGCCGCTCCATACGCTGCAAGCACGAGCCGAAACGACAGCCTGACGCACCCTTGTGCAGATATCCAGCCCGATCCCGTGGCCGGACGTCGGATGGTTGCGCCAAACCCCGCATGGAGGACTGCACATGACCGCACGCACTGCCGGCCCTTGCCGTGGAAAGTACAGAGGTTCCGGGACGATCAGCCGGATCTCGCGCCTGCTCCCAGCTCTTTGCGTGCTGGGCGCTCTGGCTGCGGTCAGCGTCGTGACGGCTGACTCGGCTGACGCCCAGGATGCCATCTGGAAGGCCAAGTCGCCATTCCTCAAGGGGGTTCAGACGGTGGCGCACCTGGAGCCGGCGATACCGCATGAGGCGTGGGAGGCACAGGCAACGGCCAAGCTTACGGCATTCGAGGCGAAGCATGGGCGCAAGCCGAATGTCCTCATCATCTTCGTAGACGACATGGGCTGGGGGGATCCTGGCGCCTATGGTGGTGGTGCCGCGATCGGGGCGCCGACACCGAACATGGACAAGCTGGCGCGGCTTGGATTGATGATGACGTCGGCCTATTCGCAGCCGTCCTGCACGCCGAGCAGGGGTGCCTGGCAGACCGGACGTCTGCCCCAGCGAACTGGCCTGACGCGGCCGACGGCGGCCGGTGAGGCAAATGCCGGCATGGCCGGTGAAGTCACGATCGCCAAGATCCTCAGCGATGCAGGCTATCGCACGGGAATGACCGGCAAATGGCATCTCGGAGAGGACGAAGGCCAGTGGCCGACCGATGTCGGCTGGGACGAGTATTACGGCAATCTCAACGTCAACACTGTCTACCACGATTGGCGGGATCCGGAATTCAGTCCGGAACTCATCTACAAACCTGAGCGAATGGCGGCGATGCGCAAGGTCAATCTGATCCGTACGACTGTGAAGTCCTGGAAGGGCGGCAAGCGGGAGTTCGGCGAAGAGATCACTTTGAAAACCGAGCCGCTGCTCGAAATGAAGTACCTGGAATGGTCGAAGGACTTCATGAAACGCGCGGTGGACGAGAACAAGCCGTTCATGCTTTACCATTCGATGAACCGCGTTCACACGAAGAACTATCCGCATCCGGATTTCAGGGGCAAGTCACCTGCCGGCACGCCTTACAAGGACGGGATTATGGAGGTCGATTTCGTTATCGGCGAATTGATGAAGGCCGTTGTGGAACTCGGCCAGTCGGAGAACACGATCATCTACCTGACCTCGGATAACGGTGCGGAAGAAGACGTCCACGCCGGCGGAATCAATACGTCCGATTCAGGCCATCATCCCTGGCGTGGCGCCAAGGGCACGACCTGGGAAGGCGGTGTGCGTGTCTCCAGCATCATGGCCTGGCCCGGCATGATCACAGCCGGGCGGACGTCCGACGGCCTGTTCAGCCAGATGGACCTTTACAACACGCTCGTGCGGATTGGCGCCGATGAACAGGCCATTCCCTCCGACCGCTACATCGACGGCATCGACCAGACGTCGTGGCTGCTGATGGACGGCGACGACAAGCAGGAATCCAACCGTGAGGCAATCTTCTACTGGTATGGCCAGGACTTCTACGGTGTGCGCTGGGCGGAGTTCAAACGCCTGGAGCGGATCATGTCCGTGGGGATGAGTGTCGGCCCGCAGACCTATGGCGGCCTGTTCAACGCGACAAAGTCGGAGACGACAGACCCGACGCTTGGCTGGTTCTTCACCCTTTACTCGGATCCCAAGGAACGCATGCCGATCACCAGGACGTGGAATATCGCGGCGCTGGTGGAACTTTCGATCCGCAACAAGCTCACCTTCCTGAGGTATCCGCAGGCACCCCGGGGCGTGCTGATCAACGGCTACATCCTTGGTGGTGCAGCTGGCGGCACGGTTCCCAAGGGCGTTCTTGAGAAGCTCAGCGCCATGGGCGATGCGGCCGCCAACGCCATGCCCGACTAAGACGAGAGTCTGCCGCACCATCCCGCGCAATGCCCGGGATGGCGGCGCGGTTTGAGAAGAGCGGTTCAGGTTCGGTCAGCCTGAACCGTTCGTCTTTGCTGTATCGGCCTGACGCAAAACCCCAACGACGCGCGCACGAATTGTGAGCTTTCAGCAGGTTGTCCATTCAGACCAGTCCGAGGAGACTGGAGTGACCACACTTCATTTTTCATTCTTGAAGGAGGGGTCCGAATGAACATTCAAAGGACTGCATGTCTAACACGCACAGGTCGAGAGCGGCTTGTCCGGATGATGTTGAGCGGGTGCACGGCACAGGCGTTCGACGTTATGCCGGATGGCTGCGGTTGGTCAGAACTTCAAACTCTTCCTGGACGATGTCTTTCCAGTTGCCGTTGGCTTTCAGGTTTGTTGAAAACTCGCCCATGAGATATGCCACCATCAAGCGGCCGCGGGTGGATGCCTGCCAGTCTTCAAATCCGGCCTCCTCAAACATCCAGCGGGCAAAGTCGAAACGCTTTTGCAGGGTCCGCTGATAGACGTCCGCAACCTCGGGATCGCTCCTCGCCCAAACTGAGATCGCGTGGTCGGGTGCGGCGGCATCCTGCTCAAGAACCTGCATCATGAGGTTCCAGATCCGCTGTTCCGGCGGACCGTCGTATGACCTTGCGGCATTTACGATGGCGTCGGTCAACTCCTGTTCCCAGTACTCCAACAGGGCATCCAGCAGATCCTTCAAGTCCTTGAAGTGCCAATAGAAGCTGCCGCTTGTGGCGCCGAGATGTTTTGCGAGATGGACAATCTTGAGACCTGCGACGCCACGTTCAGGCAAAACCTGAAGCGCACAACGCAACCAGTCCTGGCGTGTCAATCTCTTCGAATTTTTCTCTGTCACTAGAAATGTTGCCTCGACCGTTTTGCGCCGTAGACATATCTATGGATGGTCCCTCTGTTTTGCAATGTCTTATGAAGGGTTGCGTTGTGACATGGGGGCGGTCGTTGAAATTGCCCGATCATTCAGTCTCCGGGAGCGGTGATTTCAAGCGCCCGCCGGTTGCAAATTCCCGCATCCATAGAGTGCTCTATTGACTTCTGCCATAGAGAGATCTATGGTTTAGCATAGAGACATCTATGGAACGGTTGAGGGGGGTCGGACGCCTGCAATGCGTCTGTTGGCTCGACCGTGGTGTCGGCAACCAGAGGGCAGGCACGAGCGTTGGAATTGCCCAATCATCGAATGATCTGGTCAAACTTGTCACACTTGCCGAAGAGAGGTGCGAAATGAAGATGTCAGAGGGTCATTCAGCCGAAAACAACACAGTCGTCGACCGGCGAACCTTGCTTGGCGGCAGTGCGCTGCTGGCCGGCGGTGCTGTGACCGCAAGCGTGACATCGCCGTTGCTCGGCTCCTTACCTGCCGATGCCCAGTCCAAAGTGTTTGCGCCCCGCGGACGCCGCCCGGTCGAGATCAAGGGCGGCAACTATCCGGCCAGTTACTTCCCGAACACCGAAATCCTCGGACCGGACGAGATGCGGATCACCGCGCTTGGTACGGGCATGCCGAACCAGACCCGGGCAGCGGTATCGATTGCCTACCTTTGCGAACTCGGCAATGGCGATATGTTCGTGTTCGATGCCGGTATGGGGATGATGGCCAATCTGTTTTCGCTCAGGCCGGATTTCTCGAAGCTGGACAAGGTTTTCATCAGTCACCTGCACATCGACCACGTGGGCGACTTCATGAGCCTTCATATCGGCGGGTGGCTATCGGGCAGATACAATCCGATTCACATTTATGGGCCCAGCGGAGCCACGCCGGAACTGGGCACGAAAGCCTGCGTCGAAGGCTTCAAGAAAGCCTACGCATGGGACCTTCAAACCCGCTCGGGCGCGTTGCCGGACAAGGGTGCGAAGATCGAAATTCACGAGTTCGATTTCAAGCAGGAGAACAAAGTCGTCTACGAGAACAACGGTGTGGTCATCCGATCCTGGCCGGCGATCCACAGCCTTGACGGATCGGTCAGCTACTGTCTGGAGTGGAACGGCCTGAAATATGTGTTCGGTGGCGATACCTATCCGAACAAGTGGTACATAAAATACGCTGCCGGCGCCGACGTCGCGTCGCACGAATGCTTTTTGCCGCCTAAGGCGCTGGCGGCATATTTCGGCTGGGACCTCGGACAGGCAACTTATGTCTCCACCAGGATCCACACCGAACCCCAGGCGTTTGGCAAGGTGATGTCTGCCGTCAAGCCCCGGCTGGCTGTCGGCTATCACTCTGTGCAGTCACCGGAAAACAATGCGGCTATCATGGATGAAGTGCGTAAGACCTATGACGGCCCATTGGCGATCGCCCGTGATCTCATGGTGATCAACGTAACAAAGACGCATCAGGCCGTACGTATGGCGATCGTCGATGAGTATGTGCTGCCGCCAGATGTGACCGAGGCGTATAAGAAGGCGCCGCGGACAGACAAAAAACATCCGTCCAAATGGACGGAAGCCGGCAAGTGGGAGGGCTACAAGCCACCGCCCATGCCTAAAAAGGGGCAGTAGCACATATCACCAGCTGGAGACGGCGTAGCCATCGTCCCCGGCATCTGTGGTGAATGAGATTAATGGGATGCTGCCTGATCGTGCGCAATTTTATTCAACGGCTACATATTCACTTAGAATATGGCTGCTAATATGAGCAGAGGTTCCAATTTGAAAGATATGTACGATTAGCGTATGCGGGGGCATCCATGTACATTAAATTTCTTAGGGACGAGGCCGGTGCCTTGGCGTTGATGCTCGCATTGGCCGTCGTACCTATGATGGTCGCGGCAGGTATTGCTATCGACTATTCGAGAATGCGTAGCGCCAATTCTGAATTGCAGAGTGCGGCTGATGCGGCAGTTTTGGCAGCGGCAAAACTGGGCACCGACGACAAGAGCGCACTTGAAGCCGAAGTACACCGGATGCTGAAAATCAATTCAGCGGTGTTCAACGAAATGACCGATCCTTCGGTGGTCGTCAAACCGCTTGGCCAAGGCGGTGTTGAAGCAGAACTGACAGGTGCAATCCGCCCACCCTTTATGCGACTGATAGGGATGCAGAAGCTTGACGTTAGCGTGACGTCTGCAGCGGGGCGTATTGCAGGAGCACCTGTGGAAATTGCTCTGGCGCTTGACGTTTCGACATCAATGGAAGGCACACAACTCGCTGACCTCAAAAGGGCGGCATTGGAGTTCGTCGACAGTCTGTTCGGCGACAAAGACTATCTTCACAATGCCGCGGTATCGATCGTGCCCTATCGTGCCATCGTCAATATCGGAACGGCGAATTCGCATTGGCTTTCTGACAGCTATGATCCGGCGAACTATGCGCCGGGTGAGTGGAAGGGATGTGTTGACGCGCGCACGAACGGGGAAGATGAAACCGACAACATACCGGTTGGGAACAACAGATTCGTGCCATATATCTGGGACTCCGGCCTGCAGTCGACCAAGGGGCATACAAACACCTGGCCAATCATTACCGAGAATGCCGACATGAACGAAGGGGCTGGTCCCAATGTCGGCTGCCTGGCACTCACGATTTTGCCGCTCACGTCCCGAAAATCCACTTTGGAATCATTTATCAACAATATCCATATCAACAATGGACTGCTGGATGGCGGGACGTTTCATTCGCTTGGCATGAGCTGGGCGTGGCGCACCATTTCGAAAAAGTGGCAGGGTCAATGGTTTACTGACACATCCTATGCCGCTCCGTCGACCAACGATGACACAGAGAAAGTCATCATCTTTATGACCGATGGCATTTCGTTTTTTGCAGGCAGAACCCGGACGTCCTATGGTTTTGATTATGACGGAAGGATGGGCGCAAGCAACTATTCAGACGCTTTGAATGCGAAGACGGTGACAGTCTGCGAGAACATAAAAAAGGACAAAATATCGATCTACACGGTCACGTTCATGGAAGACGACGCCAACACCAATGATATGCTCCGCAAATGTGCTACCGATGGTATTCACTACCAAACATCTGATGGATCGCAGTTGGCCAAAGCTTTCCAGGTCATGATTGCCGACCGTTCAGGTCAGTTGCGGCTGCTCTATTAAAGAGCTAGAGCATGTTCCCGAAAAGTGTGTGCGGTTTTCGGATAAGAACATGCTCAATATCAAAGAGATAGAGCATTTTTAGTGACTCAGGTTTCACAAAAAATGCT
>JANQIR010000031.1 GCA_028282065.1 Aestuariivirgaceae bacterium | reverse complement strand
AACAGGGTCGTTTACAACACCAAGCCCGCTCAGATTGATCCGCAAGGCGAAGTGCGCCTTACAGAGCCGAACGGCAATGTCATGGAGGCCAATGTCGCGCAGCTGCAAAACCGCTTCCGCGACGGGTTTGCAAGGCATCTGAGACTTTTGCTGACCAATGATTCAACGCTAACCGCAGACTATGCGGAGCGGAGCGAAGGCTATCTGACGATTTATGACCGGGTCACCTATACCCGCTGCAAATACTGCATTTTCAAGGACGGCACTCCGTTGTGGCAGATCAAGTCACGCAAGGTGACACACAACGAAGACGACATGCGCATCTACCACGAGGATGCGACCATGGAGTTTGCCGGAACGCCGGTGTTTTGGACGCCGTATTTCAGCCATCCCGATCCGCAGGCCAAAAAGGCGTCCGGTTTCCTGACACCGGCATTCCAGATCTCCGATGAATTCGGTTTCGGTGTGGAGATCCCGTATTTCTGGAATCTGGCGCCACATTACGACATCACTTTCCGGCCGGTGATTACCTCCGAGCAAGGCGTTTTGGGCCGGGCTATCTGGCGGCATCGCCCGAACGGCCGGGGGGAATACTTTGTCGACGGCGCGGGGATCTACCAGCTTAATCCGGACGATCTTGCTGCGCCGGGCGATGTCCGCTGGCGCGGCTGGCTGCACACCAGAGGCGAATTCGACATTAACGCCAACTGGGTTTGGGGCTGGGATGGCAAACTGTTCAGCGACAGGACATTCGCCCGCAAATACAAGCTCAACAGCGAAACAGACGTGGTGGACGTTGCCTATGTGACGGGCGCGGACGACAGGAACTATTTCACCGCCCGCGCCTATCATTTCGAGGGATTGCTCTCCACCGACGTCAAGGACGCCTTCCCCACCATGGCGCCCTATATCCGGCACAACTACGTTCTCAACAACACGGTGTTTGGCGGTGTTCTGGGCTTTAACACCTATGTGGACAGCATCCACCGCGAGAGATCATGGGTGCCGTTCACGACCGTCAGACAGGGAACCGATCAGACCCGTTTCTCGCTTGATGTGGACTGGCGGCGCAAGATCATCGGTAGCATGGGCACCGAAATCACTCCGTTCGCGAATGTACGTGGCGATCTTTACATTACCGACAACCTGCCTGATCCCACAGTGCCTGGCGGGTTCCGCGACGAAGAGGTGACAACACGCGTTCTGCCGAAGGCGGGGGTTGACATTCGCTGGCCCTTCATCAGACAGGATGCTCTGGGTCAGCATGTCTTTACGCCCGTGGTGCAGTTCATCACCGCGTCCAACGAAACCAACCTGCAAAATATCGGCAATGAAGATGCCGTCACGCTGAACTTCGATCATTCCAGCATTTTCCTGGAGGATCGCTTCACCGGAAATGACCGGTTTGAGGGCGGCACCAGGGCCAATGTCGGATTTCTCTACAACATCCTGTTTCCCAATGGCGGATTTGCCCGGGTCAGCCTCGGTGAGTCGTTTCATATCGCAGGGCGGAACAGTTTCGTCTCCGGCGCCGGGCTGGAGAACGATGTGTCCGATTTGGTCGGTGCGATTGCCCTGCAGCCGTTTCCGCACTTGCGGCTGACCTATCAGATCAGGCTGGACGAAAGCGATTTCGATATCCACTCGCAGGAACTCGGTGCAGTTTTCGAGTTCTGGCGGCTGAGCGGAAACGTCAACTATGTCGATGTGGAGGCCGAACCGAACTACGGTCGCCTGGTGGACCAGAAACAGCTTTGGGCGGCCGGAGAGTTGCGGCTCAATGGCGGGTGGAGCGTTTTTGGCGGTGTACGTTATGATTTCGAAGATGACCGGCCGGTCCAGAATTTCGTAGGCCTTGGATACGACTGCGATTGCTTCAACTTCAAGCTCTACTATTTCGAGAACTTCACCAGTGACGGTGACATTGAAGCTGATCAGCGCTTTGTGGTATCGATCGATTTCAAGACTTTAGGATCGACATCGATCGGGTCGACGTTTAACCGGATCGACCGGTGAGTGTAATTGCCACTGTTTTTGAAATCGCGCCGCGTTGGCCGCAATTTGGTCGCATACCCGATTCACAAGAGCAGGATATGAAACGGACCTGCAAAATCTTAAAATGCACGAGCCTGGCCCTGGCTGCCAGCGTTGCCATCGGATTGACTGGTCATGTCTGCGCGGGGATTCCCGCCGCGCAGGCTCTGTCGCAACGGCTCCTTGTCATCGTAAATGACCAGCCGATCACCGACTACGATGTCAACCAGCGTGTGAAACTGAACGATACGCTTGGATATTCGCGTGGCAGCAAGATACAAAGACGCAAGGATGCCCTGCAGGATCTGATCGACGAAGTGATCAAGATTGCGGAAGCGAAGAAATTTAAGGTCGAGGTGAAGCCGAAGCAGATCGACGGGGCCATCGAAGGCTTGGCGAAGGGATCGAATCTGACTGTCCCGCAGTTGCAGCAAAGACTAAAATCGAAGGGGGTCGGCATGCCCGCCCTGCGCCGTCAGGTCGAAGCCACCTTGCTGTTCCGGTGGATGATGCGAGGCCGGTACAAGATCAATATCACCGTCGAGGATGCCGAAGTCGATCGCCGCTATGCGCAATTCCTGACCGATCCCCGACTCAAGCCAATCTCGGTCTACCAGCTACAGGAAATCATTCTGCCGGTGGAACAGGTGTCTGAGGCCATGCGCAATCAGCTGTTTTACGCACGGGCAATCGAAGCACGCCAGATCATCCAAAGATACAAGGGCTGCCGTTCCGTCCGCCAGGCTGCTTCCGGCATCTTCAACGTCAAAATCGGCAAGGTCGTCAAAGCGCCAGCGGACCGCATGCCAAAGGAAATGCGCCAGGTTCTGGATCAATCCCGGCCCGGCAAACTGCTCGGCCCAATGCGGGCTTCCAACGGCGTGCGCTTGATCGGCTATTGTGGCCGCGGTCAGATCAAGCCCCCCAAGCCACCTAAGGAATACGTCAAGAACCTGCTGTTGAACGAGAAGTTCAAGCGGGCGTCGGACCGTATCATGAGGGAGTTGCGCCGAAAGGCCTATATTGACTACAAAGTTCGCGGTGCGGCGCTGACGCAGTAGACGGCCGCCGCCGACTTAGACGGACCAGGTAGGCACCGGATGTTCGTTCCATTACCAGGATGAGAACATTGCGGTGAAACCATAGCAGCGCCATACTCACTCCTGGAACGATTGTTATGCGTGATCTCAACTACATGGCGCCGCTGGCGGTCACCATGGGTGAGCCAGCCGGAATTGCGCCGGACATAACGATCATGGGCCACAAGGCCATGGTCGGGTCCAACCTTCCGCGGCTGGTCTATATAGGCGATCTGGACCATTTGCTGGAACGGGCCGAAGCAATCAAGCAGGATGTCAGCGTCGCGATTATTGACAGGTTTTCAGACGCGGAAAACGCCTGCCCGGCCAGTCTCGCCGTCGTGCCTTTGAGCCTACCGGTGAGACCCAAGCCGGGACACATAGAAACGGCCAATTCGGTGGCTGTCATACGGTCTGTCGACATGGCGGTGGAACTGGCGCTCGAGGGAGAAGCCGGTGCAGTCATCACTAATCCGATTCAGAAGGAAACGCTCTATCAGGCGGGATTTCGTTATCAGGGCCACACGGACTACATTGCCTATCTGGCGCAACGCGCCGGCCATACGGCAACACCCGTCATGATGCTATCGGCGGAAGGTCTGCGAACGATTCCGGTCACCGTGCATGTGCCTGTCAAAGATGTACCGGAGTTGATCACGCCGGACCTAATCGTTAGCCAGGCAAAGGTGGTTGCCAAGGACCTGAGGGAACGGTTCGGGCTTGCCCGGCCCAGGCTGGCGATATCCGGGCTCAACCCGCACGCCGGCGAGAACGGCACAATCGGAACAGAAGAGTTGGAGGCCGTCATACCTGCCATCGAGACCCTGCGGAAAGACGGTGAAGATGTCATCGGCCCGCTCCCCGCGGACACGGCGTTTCATCCCGAAGCACGCGAGACCTACGACGCCATCTTGTGCATGTTCCACGATCAGGCCCTGATTCCGGTGAAGACGCTCGGTTTTCATCAGGGCGTGAACACAACGCTTGGCCTGCCCTTCGTGCGCACATCGCCAGACCATGGAACCGCGCTCGATCTGGCCGGGACAGGTAAGGCACGGCCCGACAGCCTGCTCGCCGCGATAAGCCAGGCCGCGGAGATGTCACGCGCCATCCGGTGCGGGAAGCCGGACCAGCCGCTGTGACGGATGACCTCCCTCCCCTTCGGGATGTCATTGCCCGATACGGATTGGCTGCCAGAAAGAGCCTTGGCCAGAATTTCCTGCTCGACATGAACCTGACCGGCCGCATTGCGCGCGCCGCAGGAGACCTGTCGCAATACACCGTTATCGAAGTCGGGCCCGGTCCCGGAGGCCTGACGCGCGCGCTACTTGCGTGCGGGGCGAAACGGGTGGTGGCCATTGAGCAGGATCAGCGTGCCTTGCCAGCCCTGCAGGACATTTGCGACCATTATCACGGCCGTCTTGAGGTCATTCACGGTGATGCGCTGAGGACTGATGCATCACAACTTGTAGACGGACCTGCGAAAGTGGTGGCCAATCTGCCATACAATATCGCCACACCGCTCCTGACAGGCTGGCTGACCGCCGAACCCTGGCCACCGTGGTTCTCGTCGCTCACCTTGTTGTTTCAAAAGGAGGTCGCGGTGCGCATTGCCGCACAACCCGGCAGTGGTGCATATGGCCGACTGTCGGTGCTGAGCCAGTGGCGTTCAAGCGCGGCGCGCCTGTTCGACATCGACCGGCGGGCCTTTACGCCTGCGCCAAAGGTCACCTCAAGCCTGGTGCAGATCGTCCCTGACTGCGAACCAAACACTTCATGCGATTCCGCCCTTTTACAGAGGGTCACAGCCGCTGCATTCGGACAACGCCGGAAGATGTTGCGCTCCAGTCTGAAGCCTCTTTGCGACGAACCGCACAAACTTCTGGAGTGCGCGGGGATTTCGGATGAGCTCAGGGCGGAACGTTTGAGCATCGACGATTTCTGCCGGCTGGCAAGATGCCTGGAAGACATTTGAGCCCCAAGAGACCTAGAGCATTTTTGTGAAACCTGAGTCACCAAAAATGCTCTATCTCTTTGATAGTGAGCATGTTCTTATCCGAAAACCGCACACACCTTTCGGGAACATGCTCTAGCCGGATCCGGTTACAGCTTCGCGCGAAGGCCGGACACGAAATCCTCAAGCCCGACCCGTCTTTGCCGCTTCATTCGTTCGGCTTCGAGGATGTGCTCAAGGTCGCGCTCACACCGGTCTATATCGTCATTGATCAAGACGTAGTCATACTCCGCCCAGTGACTGATCTCGTTGGACGCTTCGGCCATGCGTTTGGCGACGACCGCGGCAGAATCCTGGGCGCGCTTGATCAGCCGTTCCCGCAGTTCTTCGGCTGAAGGCGGCAGGATGAAGACGCGCACCAGGTCTTCGCGCATCTTGGCATGGATCTGCTGCGTGCCCTGCCAATCAATGTCAAACAGCACGTCGCGGCCGTTCTCGAGCCATGCCTCGACGGGTTTGCGCGGCGTTCCATAGCCATTGCCGAATACCTCGGCGGACTCCAGCAACTCACCTTGCTGGCGCATGGCGGTGAACCTGTCGTGCGAGATAAAGTGATAGTCCTTGCCGTCCTCTTCACCCTCGCGCGGTTCACGTGTCGTTACCGATACCGACATGGTGATTGCGGCATCACTTTCCAGAAGTCTGCGAGACAATGTCGTCTTGCCGGCACCGGACGGTGACGACAGCACCAGAAGAAGGCCGCGGCGGGCAATTTTGAGTGCCTCTGGCTTGCTATTCAATGTTTTGAACCTGTTCACGCAATTGATCGATAACGGACTTCAGTTCCAGACCGATTTGGGTCAGCGATGTATCAGACGATTTTGAACACAGGGTGTTTGCCTCGCGGTTGAACTCCTGCGCCAGGAAGTCAAACTTGCGGCCGACCGGGCCATCGGTATCAAGCAAGTCCCGGCCGGCGGCAACATGCGCATCTATGCGATCCAATTCCTCCTGGATATCGGCGCGCGCAGCAATCATCACCGCTTCGGCATGAAGTCGATCAGCCTCAAAGGCAGTGCCGGTTTCCATGAGCTTTGCGACCTGATCGGTCAGTTTTTGACGTATGGTCTCCGCCGAACGTGCCGGGCAATCGCGTGCCTGCTGCGCGAGCGATGCTATCTGAGACAATTGCGCGGACACCAGGTCCTGCAGTTTCTCACCCTCAGCCCGGCGCATAGCGACGAGTTGCAATAGCGCGTCCTTTAGGCTTTCCAACTGCGTTTGTCTTCGCTGCTCGGCTATAGCTTCATCTTCGGGCACGTCCGAAGATTCTAGTATGCCGCGCAATCCGAGAAGGCCCTCCACGGTAACTGGCGGTGCGTTGAGCCGTTTGCGCAATTTGTCCGCTATCGCCAGAATCTGATCGAGCGCCTCCTCATTAACCGCTACCGCGGCTCCGCGCGCCTGCATGGTGACCTGTAGCGAGACTTGCAGATTTCCCCGGTGCATGTATCCGCGGGCGATTTCACGGACGGACTGCTCCATACTTTCGTGGCCTTGGGGAAGCCTGCAGCGAATGTCGAGAGCCTTGCCGTTGACGCTTCGCAGTTCCCAGTGCCAGGCACAGCCTGCCGCCTCGCCTTGCGCCCGGGCAAATCCGGTCATACTGGAAAGTGCCATAGTTTAACTGCCGCCCTGTCGCCCGTGCCGAATCAATCCGTCATCCAGCCCCACAATACAGCAACGGCACAGGTGGGACAGTTGTAAGGACTTTCAGCGGACAGGCTTGCGTCTTGGAATCGGCACCAACTTGCCGGCAACCCTGACCACGCTTCCTGGCGCGGGATTAGCAGTATCCAGGCTGGTACCGGCCGCCTGCGTCGCGGGCGCAGCAGGCGTGGATTGCGGATTTTGAGCACCGCCGGCGTCCTGACCATCCGACGCAGATACCTCCGGTGCCGCGGCTGCACCGGTCGAGGCTGGCGTTTGCGTGCCGGCCGTTACGGTTTGTGCTGCAGCTTGACCAATGTCACCAGGCGATGTCGCCGCCACGGTTCCTGCCTGTTCTTCGGGCGGCTCGCCGGCGGCAGCCGCAGCGGCCGACTGCCGTTCGGCCTCAATCTCACGCCAGCGTTGCACGTTCTTGCGATGCTCCGCATAGGTGCGGGCAAAGACGTGACCGCCCGTCCCGTCAGCCACGAAGAACAATTCATCCGTTTCATCCGGCTGCAGCACAGCAGCGATGGCCTCACGGCCGGGATTGGCGATCGGCGTGGGCGGCAGCCCGTCGATCTGATAGGTGTTGTAGGCGGTCTTCTTGCTGATGTCGCTCTTGTAGATCGGACGTCCCAGCCGGCCCTTGCCGCCGACAATACCGTAAACGATGGTCGGATCGGACTGCAGCCGCATCTTCTTTCGCAGACGGTTGTGGAAGACGGCGGCCACCCGCGCTCGTTCCTCGGCAAGGCCGGTTTCCTTCTCAACGATGGAGGCCAGAATGATGGCCTCCTCCTTGCTGGACACCGGAATGTCTTGGCTGCGGCCCTCCCACAACCTATCGACCAGTTCCTGCTGGGCGGCACGCATGCGGTTCAGCAGTTCTGTGCGATCCGTTCCCCGGGAAAACACATATGTGTCCGGCAACAGCGTGCCTTCCGGCTTTTCACCTTCGATTTCACCGGTCAGAGCCTCATGGCCGCGTAAGCGGGCCAGCACCTGCTGGGTCGTGAAGCCTTCGGGAACCGTGATCTTGTAGGTCACCGTACGGCCACGGCGCAGCATGTCGAAGACATCGCGCATGGATGCCTGCTTTTCAAACTCGTATTCGCCAGCCTTCAATGTGCCGCCACGGTGCTTGTTGAGAAACACTGCAACCATGAAAATGCTCGGATTGGCAATGACACCTTCACCTTCGAGCAGCTTCACGATGTCGCCACTGCGCGTCCCCTTGTTGATCGCAACCGTCTTTTCGGTGGCCAGCGGGCCCGGCGAATTGAACTTCTGGAAGGCGAAGACCGTCAACCCTGCAGACAACGCGACAAACACCGCCATTGTCGCGAACAATGAAAACAGCAACCGGCCAAACGACGTGCGGCGTTTGCGCCTCGGTTCGGGTACGTTGCTGCGGCCTGACACAGGTGCCGACCAGCCGTTTGAATCGTCTCGCCCCATTTCAAATCTCTCTCGCGGCTCGCAACCGCTCGCGGCATAGTTTACCGGCTGACGATGAAAAACGTCAGTTCTTTTTCAAACGCGTCCAAAGGATATCGGACCGTGCACCCGCTGTGTCCGGCGTTATCCGGTGCTCACGCGGCGTAGCGCTGAAACACCAAAGACGCGTTCGTGCCACCAAAACCAAATGAATTGGACAGAACTGTGTTGATCTCCTTCTTGCGCGCTACCAAAGGCACAAGATCGATCTCGGTGGCAACCGAAGGATTTTCCAGATTGAGCGTCGGCGGCGCCGTGTTGTCACGGATCGCCAGGAGAGAAAAGATCGCCTCCACCGCACCGGCTGCGCCCAGCAAATGGCCGGTCGCCGACTTGGTCGACGACATGCACAGCTCGTCTGACCGGTTGCCCATCATACGCTCCACCGCACCCAACTCGATCTCGTCGCCGAGCGGTGTCGACGTGCCATGGGCGTTCACGTAATCGAGATCGTGTGGAGAGACACCCGCCCGTTTCAAGGCCGCCTGCATGCACCGGAAGGCGCCATCGCCGTTTTCGGCCGGAGCCGTGATGTGATAGGCATCGCCCGACAGGCCATATCCTACGACTTCGGCATAAATCCTGGCGCCGCGTGCCTTGGCATGTTCAAGTTCCTCAAGCACCACGACACCCGCACCCTCTCCCATCACGAAGCCATCGCGATCACGGTCATAGGGCCTGGACGCCTTTTCCGGAGTATCATTGAAATGTGTCGACAGCGCCTTGCAGGCGATGAAGCCGGCAATGCCGATCTTGCAGATCGCGGCTTCCGAACCGCCGGCGATCATGACATCGGCATCGTCAAGAGCGATCAACCGGGAAGCGTCGCCAATTGAATGCGCCCCGGTAGAACATGCGGTCACGACCGAATGGTTCGGTCCCTTGAAACCATGATTGATCGACACGATGCCGGACACCAGATTGATCAGTGCGCCCGGTATGAAGAACGGGCTGACGCGGCGGGGGCCCTTCTCATGAATCGTCACCGCCGTGTCGGCGATGCTGCTCAGACCACCAATACCCGAACCGATCAGCACGCCGGTTCTGACGCGATCGTCTTCGGATTCCGGTTCCCAGCCCGCATCAGTCACGGCCTGCTTGGCGGCCGAAACACCCAACGTGATAAAGCGGTCATAGCGGCGCTGTTCCTTCGCCTCCATGTACTGATCGGCGTTGAACGTCATGCCGGCGCCGTCGCCATCCTTGACCTGACAGGCAACACGGCATGACAAGTCGGATGCATCGAAATGGCTAATCGGTCCGGCACCGGATTTGCCTTGCAACAGGTTGGACCAACTTTCGTCGACTGACGCCCCCAATGGCGAAACCATGCCTATTCCAGTGACAACCACCCTGCGCATCGTGTTTCACTAACCTCTCAATTCAAATCCCGGTGTTGCGGATTGCCCCGCAAAGCACGGCAGCCGAACCGGACCCGCGTCCCGTCAAACTTCGAGCAAGCACAAGCCGTCGCTATAATGAAATTGCGCGGGCCTCAGGAATTCTGGCACCCGCGCTGAAAACTGAACTACGAAACGACCGGCGGGCCCTACGCACCCAGCAAGATCAAGATGCGTTGCTTTCGATGAATTTCACCGCATCGCCCACGGTGCCGATGGTTTCGGCAGCATCGTCGGGAATCTCGATACCGAACTCTTCTTCGAACGCCATCACGAGTTCCACGGTATCAAGGCTGTCCGCGCCAAGATCGTCGATGAAGCTGGCCTCGCCCGTCACCTTGTCGGCCTCTACCCCAAGATGCTCAACGACAATCTTTTTGACGCGATCTTCAACGTTGCTCATGTTTTCAATTCCTCGTTCGTCCAATCAAGGCCACTGACCGGTTTGGCGACATCACCGCGCCACCTTAGTTCCGCATTTGCGGCCCAAAGCCGCGGTTTTTGTGCGGTCCCCCGTACACTCCCGCCAAGGCCCCCCTCTAGGTTCAGCCGCTTCCTATCACATATCTATCGGCTGACAAAGCGCCATTTGCAGGCCCCGCACAGCACCGGCGCGCAGCATATCGGCGCGCTAAATCATGGCCATTCCGCCGTTCACATGCAAGGTCTGGCCTGTAACGTAGGCGGCTTCATCGCTTGCAAGAAAGGTGACGGCCGCAGCAACTTCCTCGACCGATCCAAGACGGGAAGCCGGTACGGCAGCCAGAATGCCCTCACGTTGCTTGTCGTTCAGTACCGCTGTCATATCGGTCTCAATGAAGCCGGGTGCCACGCAGTTCACTGTAATTCCGCGTGGTGCAAGCTCCTGGGCGAGCGCCTTGGACATACCGATCATCCCCGCCTTTGAGGCGGCATAATTCGCCTGACCCGCATTTCCGGTGACCCCAACGACCGACGTTATGCCGATCATTCTGCCCCATCTGGCCTTGACCATACCGCGCATCGCAGCCCTGCAGAGCCGGAAGGCAGCGGTCAGATTGACCTCAAGGACCGCCGCCCAATCCTCGTCTTTCATGCGCAGGGTCAGATTGTCCCGGGTAATCCCGGCGTTGTTCACGAGAATGTCGATGGAGCCCATGGCCTCGGTGGCC
>JANQIR010000264.1 GCA_028282065.1 Aestuariivirgaceae bacterium | reverse complement strand
GCCAAAGCACCGGCACTCCTGGGTGCCAAGAAAAACCCCAGATGGC
Organism: Aestuariivirgaceae bacterium; assembly: GCA_028282065.1. Lineage (GTDB taxonomy): Bacteria > Pseudomonadota > Alphaproteobacteria > Rhizobiales > Aestuariivirgaceae > JANQIR01. The sequence goes on along the minus strand of JANQIR010000264.1, from coordinate 16,055 downwards.
TGGCCACAGACGGCCTGCCGGATCCGGCGGCATCCGGGATCGCCATAAAGACGGTCGCCGGGGGGTTCCTGGCCCAATCGCGGGACGCCGGCTGCGTGGACACGGCAGATCTGAAAGTCGTCACCCGGCTTCCGCCAAGCGATACGGAGATGCGGGATTTGATCTTCGCCTTCAAGGTTGCCAAGCACGTCAAGTCCAATGCCATTGTTTATGCCAAAAACGGTGCCACCGTCGGCATCGGCGCAGGTCAGATGTCGCGCGTTGATTCCAGCCGGATCGCCGCGCACAAATCGGCGGCGGCTGCCGATGCTGCAGGGCTTGCAGAGCCCATGGCAAAGGGATCCGTCGTCGCCTCTGATGCGTTCTTCCCGTTTCCCGACGGCCTGCTGCAAGCCGCCGAAGCCGGTGTAACCGCCGTCATCCAGCCGGGTGGATCAATGCGCGATGACGATGTCATCAAGGCCGCCGATGACGCCGGGCTGGCCATGGTGTTTACCGGAATGCGGCACTTCCGCCATTAGAGTGCTTTACAAAACGACACGGAGTCCATGAACATGCTGGTCACAACCACCAACACCGTCGAGGGAAAACGCATTGTGGCGTATCACGGCTTCGTCGCCGGCGAAGCCATCCTCGGTGCCAATATCTTCCGGGACCTGTTCGCCTCGGTGCGCGATATCGTGGGCGGACGCGCCGGGTCCTATGAAAAGGTCCTGAACGATGCGCGGGTCACCGCCATCAACGAAATGACAGATGCAGCCACCGGTCTTGGCGGCAATGCCGTGATCGGCGTCGATGTGGATTACGAAACGCTTGGCCAGAACGGCGGCATGCTGATGGTAACCGCCGCCGGCACTGCGGTCACCATCGAATAAGCGAAGGGCACGTTCCAGCGGGCCAGCCCGCTCCCTCTGCCAACCGCCTCCGGGCTATCGTACCGGATGGTTGGGAAAGGGAGCGGGTTGGTGCCGATCCAATCAAAGGATCTTAAGACGTCCCACCTACGGTGAGGTCGCTCAGGTAGCTGGCCGCAACCGCAAGCGGTGCCAGGCCGAATTCCCGGTCCGCCAGCAATTCGTCAATTCCCTGGCGTGCGCGCGCAACCGCTTCGCCGTTCACCTGGCTCCACTGCTCCCACGACCCTCCTTTGCCGGAATTGACCGAAACGATCTGTGACACTAACGAGCGATGATTGGTGAACAGCGTGTCTATCGTCCGGTTGATTGCCATACGTTCGTAGAAGGTCTGGCTCTCTATCCGGCTTGCCCGTGTCATCAGGTCACCAAGGCCAATGGCGTTGCCGGCATGGAAATAGGCTGAGCCGATCTTCTTGATCGGCTGTTTCAGTTCCGTCGCGATGTAGACGATATCGGGGCCGCGTTGCAGATACCTGAGATTTGCCAGCCGGCGCGCGGCATCTTGCGGCACACCGTCTGCCACATACTTCTCGACCCGCCCGTCGATGTGGCGCATGTTCTCTTCCGGCAGAATGTTACCGAAATCGTCGGACAGGGTCGAAAGACCCTTGCGATAGTGGCTGGCGATATGCTCCAGGTTGGCACGTGCATTTTCGTTGCGCAGGAACCAGATCGTCGCGCGGCGTAGGATACGCTGCAATTCCATATAAAGGCTGATCTGGGTCTCGCCCGGGATCTTGTTATCGAGTTCATCGACCAGATCGTTCAATGCCGGAAACCCGAACGCATCGCGGGCCGCCGCAAAGGCGTAAGTGACCGTCGTGATATCGTGCCCTGTTTCTTTCACCAGCCGGTAGGTGAAGGATGGACCGCCCCGGTTGATGATCGAGTTGGCGATAATCGTGGCAACGATCTCGCGCCGCAGCTTGTGGTTTTCGATCTCGCCGGCGAATTTCTTGGCAAGGCGTTGCGGGAAGTAGCCGAACAACTGTGTCTTGAAATACGCATCGTCAGGAACATCGCTGGCCAGAATCGTGTCATACAGGACGATCTTGGCATAGGCCATCAAGACGGACAGCTCCGGACGCAATAGGCCGCGATTGGCCGCTTCACGCTCGGCCAGCTCGACATCGTCCGGCAATTGCTCGACCTTGCGGTCCAAAAGGCCTTCGGATTCCAGGAAGTGCATCATACGGCCGAGATATTCCAGCTCCTTGCGGCCGAGCCGTTCCGACATGGTCAGGCACAGGGTCTGCAGGTAGTTGTTACGCAGGCAAAGCCGGGCAACGTCATCGGTCATATCCGCCAGGAGCTTGTTGCGTTGCGGCCGGGTAAGCTTGCCGGCTGCTTCGGCGGCACTGAGCGCAATCTTGATGTTGACCTCCATGTCGGAGGAACTCACGCCCGCGGAATTGTCGACCGCATCTGTGTTGATGCGTCCGCCATGCGCGGCAAACTCCATGCGGGCAAGTTGTGTGACACCCAGATTGGCGCCTTCGCCGATGACCTTTACCTGCAACTCGCGCGCTGTGATACGAATGGCATCGTTGGCCCGGTCGCCGGAATCGGCATCGGTTTCACTGCTGGCGCGCACATATGTGCCGATGCCGCCGAACCACAACAAATCGGCCTGCATCTTCAAGATCGCGGTGAGCAATTCGTGCGGCGTCGCGGTCTTTCCCGAAAGCCCTGTCAGAGCCCGCATCTGCGCCGACAGGGGTATGGACTTCAACTGCCGTGAAAACACCCCACCGCCCTTGCTGATCAGTTTGGCATCGTAGTCCTGCCATGTCGTGCGAGGCGTTTCGAACAAACGCTTTCGCTCGGCAAAGCTGGCAGCGGGATCCGGGTCAGGATCAAAGAAAATGTCGCGATGATCGAAGGCAGCCAGGAGCTTGATCTGCTCCGACAATAACATCCCGTTGCCGAACACATCGCCGGACATATCGCCGACACCGATCACCGTGAACGGCGTCGTCTGGATGTCCGTATCCATTTCCCGGAAGTGGCGTTTCACGGCTTCCCAGGCGCCGCGCGCCGTGATGCCCATGGCTTTGTGATCGTAGCCTGCAGACCCGCCCGACGCGAACGCATCATCGAGCCAGAATCCGTGCCCGGCAGATAGCCCGTTTGCCGTGTCGGAGAACGTCGCCGTACCCTTGTCAGCGGCAACGACGAGATAAGGATCGTCCTCATCGTAACGCACGACATCCTCGGGCGGCACAATCTTGTCGCCGGCAATATTATCGGTGATATCCAGCAAGCTGGAGACAAACAGCTTGTAGGCGCGCGTTCCCTCGGCGAACACCTCTTCGCGCGAACCATCCACCGGCAACCGCTTGGGCACGAAGCCACCCTTTGCGCCAACCGGCACAATGACCGCGTTCTTGACATTCTGCGCCTTTGCCAGTCCCAGCACCTCAGTACGGAAATCCTCCTGCCGGTCCGACCAGCGCAAGCCGCCGCGGGCAATCTTGCCGCCACGCAGATGCACACCCTCAATATCCGGCGCGTAGACGAAGATCTCCGCGAACGGCCGCGGTTCCGGCAACTCGTCAATGTCGCCGCTCTTGATCTTGAACGCCATGGTGGGCGGCAGTTCACCATCTTTCATCTGGAAAAAATTGGTGCGCAGAATCGACGAAATCAGGTTCATGAAGCGCCGGATAATCCGATCTTCATCCAGACTCGGGACCGCTTGCAGGGTCTCATCGATCGATTCTGCGATCTTCTGGCAATCCCTGCTGCGCGCCTCGGTGGTCTTGCTGCCGGGCGTAAAGCGGATATGGAACATTTCGGCAAGCTGGCGGGCAATACCGGAGTGTTTGACCAGCGTGGCCGCCATATAGGCGCCGGAAAAGGCGATTCCCGTCTGGCGCAGATACTTGCCAAAAGCACGCAGCAAGGCGGCATCGCGCCATACCATACCTTCGCGCAGCACCAGAGCGTTGTAGGCATCGTTTTCCGCCAGGCCATACCAGACGGCTGTGAAGCAGTCTTCCAGCTTCACGCTGCGTTCCTTGATGTCGGCCTCAAATTCGGTCTCGACATGCACCTCATGGATAAAGATCCTGCGGGTCGCACTCGTGCCGTGCCGGGTCAGGGTAAAGGTGGTTTCCTCGATCGCCCTGAGGCCCATGTTCTGCAGTATCGGCAACCGGTCGGTCAGCGGGATCGGCGTGTCATAGTGATAGACCTTCAAACGCGCCATGCGGTCGGGATCCGACAGGGCGCGGTAGAACTCCACGGTGATGCTCTCGCCCACGGACAGCGCTTCGATTTCCCGGATGTCGTAGAGCGAGGTTTGCGGCGTGAACGCCTCCTGATAACCCGGCGAGAACGCATCCCGGTACTTTCGCTTCAGCCGCCGGGCCTCGTCGGGTCCGTAAGCCTCATCTATTGCTTCAGACAGACGGTCATCCCAGGTCCGGACCGTTTCAACGATTTCCGCCTCCAGCGCCTCCAGATCCGGCTCCGCGGCATTGTCCCGGTCCCGGGCAATATTGAAATGCACGCGTACCAGAACGCCATCGCCGAACGACGGCGAAAAGCCCGTAACCCGGCCACCGAACGCCTCGGCCAGCCGTTCGCCGATCTTGCGCCTGAGCGCCGTATTGAACCGGTCGCGCGAAATGTAGACGAATACGGAGACGAAACGGTCGAACTTGTCCCGGCGAACAAACAGGCGCGTGCGTGGCCGTTCTTCAAGCCGCATCACACCGGCGGCGATCTCGGCCAGCGTTTCGGTATCGATCTGAAACAGCTCATCACGCGGAAACGTCTCAAGTACGTTCAACAGGCCCTTGCCCGAATGGCTGGAGGCACCAAATCCGCTGGCCGTAACAACACCACCGATCTTGCGCCGGATCATAGGAATCTCACGCGGTGACCGTGTATATGCCGTCGACGTGAACAGACCGACAGCGCGCAGCTCGCCTGACAGATTCCCATCTTCGTCGAACAGCTTGATACCGACATAGTCCATGACCGCCCGGCGGTGCACATTTGCGACAACGTCGGATTTGGTGATGAACAATGGCGCGGGCTGCAACAGGAAAGACCGGATTTCCGGTGTCATGGTCACCATAGCACCACCACGCCGCATGACATGCGTGTCCGGGTTGCGCAAAATGCCAAGACCGCTGCCTTCCACGACCTTGAACTCACCGGTTTCCGCACCGCCGTCGAACTCGAATTCGCGTATGCCCAGGAAGGTGAAATGATTGTCGAGAAGCCATTGCAGAAACGCCATGGTCTCGGTCAGTTCTTCCACCGGAACCGGTGGCGGATTGGTCTGGTAACTGGAAATAACGTCCTTGACACGTGCCTGCATCGGCTGCCAGTCGAGCACGGCCGTGCGGACATCGCGCAACACGGTCTTCAGTTCATCGGCAAGCGCATCGCGCTCCTCACGCGAACCGAGCCGGGTAATGTGAATATGCATATAGCTTTCACGTAACGCCCGGTCAGGCCTGTCGCCACCAAAACCGATATCCTGCAGCCCGCCTTTGCTGTCACGTCGGATTTCCAGCACTGGGTGCAAAACCAGGGAAATCTCAAAGCCCTTTTCAGCCAGCAGCGCCAGGGTCGAATCCACCAGGAACGGCATGTCGTCATTGGCAATTTCGACGATCGTGACCGTCGTCAGCCGTCCGGTTTCCGCCTCAGGGTTGGAGACCTGGATGTTCGCCCTTCCCAGCTTACGTGACGATAAAAACCGCTCGGCCGACACCGTCAGCTGACCGATTTCGACAGCCGACAGCAAAACCGCATCCTCCGGGACCGCATCTTCCAGCAGCTTTCCGGCGAGTTTAGCCACCTTCGCGCTTCCGCCCAGTCGCTCGGCTTCTGCCATTGCGGAATTCAACAGTTTCTGGAAACTCGTTTCCTGCGCCATGATCTTGTTTCCCAAGCCCTGATTTGAAGCGCCTGTTATCCAGGTCTGTATCCTCTCCTTGTCCGGCATAGTAAGACGAAAGCTCCGGCAGTGTCACTGTAGAGATCGCGTGCCGCAAAAGTCTTGTTCGCTTGCCCGCCACACCATCCGGGCATTAGGGTCAGGAACACTGGGAGGGCAGGATGACCGACAACCATGACAACGTGACAGCACTTTCAATCGAACCTGAAGAACCACTCGGCGCGAGGCTGGAGGCATACCTGGCAAAATGCGAGGAAAAGCTTGGATTCGTGCCCAATGTCCTGAGAGCCTATGCTTTTTCACCCGCCAAGCTGCAGGCTTTCGCGGATATGTACAATGACCTGATGCTGGCAGACTCGGGCCTGACCAAGCTGGAACGCGAGATGATCGCTGTCGTCGTCTCCAGCATCAACCACTGTTACTACTGCCTGACCGCCCATGGCGCCGCGGTGCGCCAGCTTTCCGCCGATCCCGAACTCGCCGAGCAGATGGTCATGAATTACCGTGCCGCCAGCCTCACCCCGCGCCACCGAGCCATGCTGGACTTCGCCTGGACACTGACCAAGGCACCGGAAACCATCGATGAAAGCCACCGCGAAGACCTGCGCGGCGCAGGCTTCAGCGACCGGGACATCTGGGACATCGCTGCCGTTGCGTCTTTCTTCAACATGTCCAACCGGATGTCAGCCGCCGTCGACATGCGCCCCAACGGCGAATACCACGCCATGGCGCGCAAGCAGGAACCGTGAAACTCAAGGAACCGGATAGGCATCATCCCAGTTTTCACCGGAAAAGATCCATTCCAGCGCGTGCAGACGCCGTTCCAGCCTGTCTTCATTGAAAGCGCGCGGGACTGCGAGATTGTTTTGCCGGGCAAACCAGACGCTTGAATACAGGCAGTAGTTGAGGTCGTAGGCGGCCTTGAGATCCTCATCAGGCCACAAGTTTGCCGCGTTGACCAACCGCTCCGGAATGTCTTCGTCAGGCAGCGACGGCAGCAGGCTGCCTGCCGCGTGATCGGCTGGCCGTGCCGGATCCAATTCCGGCACCAGCGAACACACCCACATCAATGCCCATTGCGATTCCAGAGTGTCGCCATAGTCGTCGAGCGGCTCGGACATGTCCTCCAGATCTTCCGTCTCCTCAGGCGACAGGGCCGACAGGAGCGTATTGCGGTCAAGCCACTCGAAAATTTTGGCACGCGGCACACCGTAAGCTGCGCACGACAGTCCGTACATGACCAGGAGGCGCCGGAAGACATCCCTTTCGGAGCGCTCGCGATCGAAGTTCTCCGCCCCGAAGAGATCCAGGCCCGTGTTGATTGGAATGCCGTAGGCGGCAACCCGTTGCAGCGAAGCAATACGCAAGGCTCGTTCCGCCTCGCCGAAATCTTCCGGAACTTCGCCCCCGGGGACTGCCGCGTTAACCTGGGCAATCGCCTGTTCCAAGGTCAACGGCTCTTCACCCTTGATGAAAAGCCGTTTGAGATGTTCGAACACCCGTCAGCCTACTCCGCGGCCTGCAACCGCTCCTTCCGCAACGGCTCCACCTTGGCCGCGCTGAACTTAAACTCCGGTATCTTGCCGAAAGGATCAAGTGCGGAATTTGTCAGGGTATTCGCGGCTGCCTCTACAAAGGCAAAGGGAATGAAGATCACACCGGGCGGCACGATGTTATCGGCGCGCACCATGATGTCGACCGACCCGCGCCGCGTAGAAACCCGCACCATATCACCGGCCTCGATTCCGAACTTCTCAACATCGGCAACGTTCATCTGCACGATGGCTTCCGGCTGAACCGCATCCAACACCTCCGTGCGCCGGGTCATGGCGCCGGTATGCCAGTGTTCCAACTGCCGCCCGGTCGACAGGATGAACGGATATTCGCGATCCGGCTGCTCGTCCGGCGGGATGACCTCCGCCGGGACGAACTTGCCCAGCCCGTCTGCCGTGGGAAACCGGTCGCCAAATACGATGTCCTGGCCTGGATGCCCGGGCTCCGGGCACGGATAGGTCACTGAACTCTCCGCCATCAACCGGTCCCAACTGATGTTGTCGAGCGATGGCATGGCCTGCTTCATTTCGGCAAACACATCCGCAGGACCGCCATAAGACCAGGCAAGTCCCAAACGGTTGGCGATCTCCTGGGTAATCCACCAGTCCGGCTTTGCTTCGCCCGGCGCATCCAGCGCCTTTCGGCCCATTTGCACCTGCCGGTTGGTATTGGACACCGTGCCGTCCTTCTCCGGCCAGGCCGTGGCCGGCAGGATGACATCTGCGAACATGGCTGTTTCGGTCAGGAATATGTCCTGCACCACCAGGTGATCGAGCTTGGCAAGGGCCGCACGGGCATGGCTTACATCCGGGTCCGACATCGCCGGGTTCTCGCCCAGGATATACATTCCCTTCACCTTGTCGTCGTGGATGGCGTGAACGATTTCCACCACGGTCAGACCGGGCTCGGGATCAAGCTCGGCCTTCCACAGCGTCTCGAACCGGTCCCGGATACTGTCGTCTCCAACCTTCATGTAATCGGGGAACACCATGGGAATGAGCCCCGCATCCGATGCACCCTGCACATTGTTCTGGCCGCGCAGGGGGTGAAGCCCGGTACCCTTGCGCCCGGTATGCCCGCACATCAGGGCAAGCGAGATCAGGCAGCGCGCATTGTCCGTGCCATGCGTGTGCTGGGACACGCCCATACCCCAGAAGATGATGGCCGCTTCCGCCCGCGCATAGGTACGCGCCACGTCGCGCAAGACATCCGCCTCGATGCCGCAGATTTCCTGCATGGCTTCCGGGGTAAACTTCGCCAAATGGGTCTTGAGCTTTTCGAACCCGTCCGTGTGCGCCTGGATATACTGCTGGTCGTACAGGCCCTCCTCGACAATCACATGCATGATGGCATTCAGCATCGACACATCCGCGCCGGGCTTGAACTGCAGCATGTGACTGGCGTGGCGTTTCAGAGCCTGACCGCGCGGATCCATGACGATCAGCTTGGCTCCACGCTTGGCCGCCTGCTTGAAATAGGTCGCCGCGACCGGATGGTTCTCCGTCGGATTGGCGCCAATCACGATGATAACGTCGGAGTCGCGCACGGCCGTGAACGGTGCGGTCACGGCGCCCGATCCGATGGTCTCCATCAGCGCCGCCACGGATGAGGCATGACACAGCCTCGTGCAGTGATCGACATTGTTCGAGCCGAAACCGGTGCGCACCAGTTTCTGGAACAGATACGCCTCCTCGTTCGAACATTTCGCCGAACCGAACCCGGCCAGGGCCTTTCTGCCGTGCGCATCCTTGATCTGCTTCAGTCCGCCGGCCGCCAGTTCCAGGGCCTCTTCCCAGCTTGCTTCACGGAAGTGGGTAAGCGGTTTGCGCGGATCCATGTTCAAGCCCTTCGGCTTGCCGGGCTTGCGGATCAGCGGCCGGGTCAAACGCTCCGGCGAGGTCACATAGTCGAAACCGAAGCGCCCCTTCACACATAACCGGTTTTCATTGGCCGGGCCGCCTGCGCCATCGACCCAGGCAATCTGCTCCCGGCCGGTCTTCTTGTCCTTGCGGATCTTGTAGGTGATCTGACAACCGACACCACAATACGGACACACCGAATTGACCTCACGGTTGGCCTCTCGCGCACCACGCCCCTTGCTGTCCACAATGGTCTTCGGCATCAGCGCGCCGGTCGGACAGGCCTGCACGCACTCGCCGCACGCCACACAGGTCGAAGCCCCCATTGGATCGTCGAAGTCAAACACGATCTTCTCGTGCGGTCCGCGCCAGGCCATGCCGATCACGTCATTGACCTGAACCTCGCGGCAGGCCCGCACACACAGGTTACAGTGGATACAGGCGTCGAGATTGACAGCCATTGCCGGATGCGACACGTCCGGCTTCGGGCTGGTGTCCTTTGGAAAGCGCGACACCTTGACGTTCATCGCCTTGGCCCACTTGCCGAAGTCGGACTTCGCATCATGGGCGTTTTCGGGCTTGGGCTGGTCGGCGACAAGCAGTTCGATCACCATCTTGCGCGCGGTCTTGGCACGTGACGACTTGCTCTTGACCACCATGCCGTTGGCCGGTTTGCGAATGCATGAGGCCGCCAGCGTGCGCTCTCCATCGATCTCGACCATGCACGCCCGGCAGTTGCCATCGGCGCGATAGCCCGGCGCATCCTTCCAGCACAAATGCGGGATGGTCGTTCCTTCCCGCTTTGCGACCTGCCAGATGGTCTCGTCCGGCCCGGCAGTGACGTCTTTGCCGTCCAGTGTGAAGGTGATTTTATCGGTCATGAGACATCCCTCGGGAAATATTTGGTAGCGCAGCGGATCGGGTTCGGTGCAGCCTGGCCAAGACCGCAGATAGAGGCATCGGCCATGGCGACCGACAGCTCCTCCAGCAATCCGGTGTCCCACTTCTTCTTGGACATCAGCTTGACGGCCTTCTCGCAACCAACCCGGCAAGGCGTGCATTGACCGCAGGATTCGTCCTCGAAGAACTTCAGAAGATTGACCGCAACGTCTCGTATACCGTCCTGGTCGGACAGAATGACAACCGCGTGCGATCCGACAAACGTGTTCGGATCTTCGCGCTGCAATGTTCCGAAATCGAGCGGCAGGTTACCCTTTTCGGCGGGCAGGATCCCTCCCGAAGGTCCGCCAGGCAGATAGCCTTTGAACGTATGGCCCTTGACCATACCGCCGCACAGATCGATCAGTTCCTCAGCCGTTGCCCCGGCAGCAGTCAGCACCACCCCCGGGTTCTTCACCCGGCCGGATACGGAATAGGACCGCAATCCCTTGTGACCCGGCTTGCCCTGCGAGGCGAACCAGTCTGCGCCCTTGGTCAGGATTTCCGGCATCCAGTAGACCGTCTCGACATTGTGTACCAGCGTCGGCTGGCCGAACAATCCGACCTGGGCGACATAGGGCGGACGGTGACGCGGCAGCCCGCGCTTACCCTCGATCGACTCGATCATCGCCGATTCTTCACCGCAAATGTAAGCGCCGGCCCCGCGGCGCACCTCTATGAAGCCCTCCGCGGCAAGCCCGGCTTTCTCCAGCGCCTTGATCTCTTTCTTAAGAAGGTCAAGCACCGCCGGGTACTCGTCGCGCATGTAGATGTAACAGGCGTCCGCCTCAACACCCCACGCGGCAATCAGCATGCCTTCAAGAAACTGATGCGGCCGCGTCAGCAGATAGTGGCGGTCCTTGAACGTCCCCGGCTCGCCTTCATCGCCATTGATACACACATAGCGCGGCGATCCGCCTGCCCGCACGAACTTCCATTTCTGACCGGAGGGAAAACCGGCACCGCCGAGACCCTTCAGGCCCGCCTCCAGCAATGTCTCGATAACCTGATCCGGCGTCTGTTTACCGGCGCGAAGGTCCTGCAGAACCTGATATCCACCCTGTTTCTGATAGGCCTTCAGGGTCTGATATTTCGGCTTTTGAGGCTTTACGTCACGCGCCTTGGCCATTTTGAGAAGGGAACTGACCGACACGTTGCCCGCATAATTGCGCCCTATGGCCGCCGCCGGCGCCTGGTCGCACAAGCCCATGCACGGCGCATGCTTGACGCGCACGTATTTCGGCGCCTTTTCACCAAGTGCCTTAAGGATGTCCTGCGCACCGGCCATCTCACACGACAGGGAATCGCACACCCTGATAGTGACTTCGGCCGGCGCAGCCTCGCCTTCCTTCACCACATCGAAATGATGGTAGAAAGTGGCGACCTCGAACACCTCGGCCTGCGCCATGCGCATCTCCACCGCCAGCGCCGCAAGATGGCCTGCAGAGATATGACCGTACTTGTCCTGGATGAGATGCAGGTACTCGATCAGCAGATCGGCGCGCCTGGGCCTGTCCTTTAACAGCTTCGAGATTTCCCGCACCGCCTGCGGCTGTACCTGCCGGCCTTTCGGAAAGGCACGGGCCTTACGCTTCTTGCCACGCCCCGGACGAACGGGCTTGAACTGCTTCGGATCAGTATGTTTATTCATGACGTCGGTCACCGGTGTTTCGCCGGATGAGAAAAAGTCATCCGTATGTGTCTTGACCCGGAGGGCCCGAAGCGTTCATCACACTGATCGCCTCAAGCTGCGTGCCAGTTTGCGGCACTCGAGTGCAAAATTGCGTAGAAGTCATACCATGCAGACCGGGGGAGACAAGTGAAATGACGTCTCACACAGCAGAAATCGACACCCGCGGCCTGCTGTGCCCGCTACCGGTCCTGAAGGCGCGAAAACGGTTAAAATCACTGAAATCCGGGGAAATTCTCAAAGTCCTGGCAACTGATCCGGCCGCCGTAATTGACTTTCCACACTTCTGTAATGAAACCGGCCATGAGTTAATAGAATCTTCCGAAGATCACGGTATTCTCGTGTTTGTCATTCGAAAAACTCATGGCAACTGAATATGACTCATAACGCTGCCGGACAGGGACGCCCCCTACCGCGCTTCAGGGAGTGATTGAATCTCTGCAAGCTTGAAAGGCTCACTGCCCCACGACAATCGCTTCAAGGCGGGCCTTGACCGTTTCGTCGAAGCCGGTGGTTACCGCATCGCCTGCCGCAATCACCGGCCGCTTCATCAATGCGGGATGCTCGCAGATCAGTTCCATGGCGCGCGCCTCGTCAAGCGGCGCCTTCACCTCAGCGGGCAGCGCACGCCAGGTTGTCCCGCGGCGGTTCAGGACAACGTCCCAACCGTATGCGTCAATAGCCGCCTGGAGCACCGCGGCGTCCATACCGTCGGACCGCACGTCGATCAGAACCGGCTCGACACCGCGTTCCTTGAGCCATTTGACCGCCTTACGGCAGGTATCGCAGTTCTTCAGCCCAAAGACCTTAAACGCCGCCATCGATCCTATACCCCCGCCTAATCCGTGTTACGCCGCAAAGACAGGGTGTCGTCACGAAACGCCTCCGCCCCGCCGCGAACCGGATCGGTAAACGCCTTGAACAGTTGTTCCAGTTCCGCCTGGGCAATATCGCGGGTGATGAACACCATCCGGGTGCGCCGGTCATCGTCCGGCCACTTGTCCAGCCGTGCGGGCGGATGGAAAATGTGCTGCACGCCATGCACGACCATGGGTCGCTCAGGATCATCTTCCAGCTTCACAATACCCTTCAGCCGCAGGAGATTGGGGCCGTGGTAACTGCGCAGCAACTCGGCAAACAACTCAAATCCCCAAACGCTGATTGCGGCGTCGGACGTTACCGAAAATGACCGGATGTGGTCATCGTGCCTGTTCACGTCATGCGCGTGACCGTGATCTGAATGGCCATCTGCGTGATCGGCATCTTCTGATCGGCTCTTGCGTCTGCCGCGCCTGGCAGGCCGAGCCTGCACCTCATAGGCATCCACGGCCAGCCATCGGCGCACATCGACGGATTTGCTCTGCGGATCGTACAATCCAGTATTAAACAGCGCCTGCGGTGTTGCTTCCCCCGTCGTCGCCTCCAGCTGCCGCGCGCCCGGATTGAGCTTGCGCAGCCTGCCGATGACCGCGTGAAGCTGGTCCTCGCCGTCGATACCCGACAGGAGGTCGGCCTTGGTAATCACCAGACGGTCCGCAACCGCAGCCTGCTTGACCGACTCTTCGTGCGCATCGAGCGTCACCAGGCCGTTCACCGCATCAACCGTGCAGATCACGCCTTCAAGCCGGTAGCGCTGCAGCAGGAAGGGTTGATTCATAAGCGTATGAAGAACCGGAGCAGGATCCGCCAGGCCCGTCGTCTCTATGATGACCCGGTTGAACGCATTGACGGTCCCATCGTCGCGCCGTCGGATCAGGTCGGCCAGCGTGTCGACCAGATCTCCGCGTATCGTACAGCACAGGCAGCCCGATGCCATCTCGAACACATTGTCGTCCGCGGTTTCCACCAGAAGATGGTCGATGCCGATCTCGCCGAACTCGTTAATGATGACCGCCGCATCCGACAGAGCATCGTCCTGAAGCAGCCTGTTGAGCAGCGTTGTCTTACCGGAGCCCAGAAAGCCGGTCAGGATCGAAACGGGTATTGGTTCACGATGGCCAGACGTCATGGGCAAGCGCTCTAGCGGGTTTTCCTGCGCTTGGAACGTTTTTTCAGCACAACCCGCTTTCTCTTCTTGGCCCGCCTGGCTTTCTTGCGCTTTGCCTGGCGTGCCCGCTCAATCTCAGCACGCTCCTGCTTCCATTGCTGGTGAATGGCCGCCATCTTCTGCGGCGGTACCAGATCACAGGAAATATTCAAGGAGCGCATACGGGCGCAGAACTTCGAGCACAGCTGCTTGTCTGCACCCCAAATCATCGGGATGTAGGTCCGCTTTGATCTGGGCACCCGCAACACACCCGTGCGCGCCGTTGTCATGATACCCGGACTGGCCAGCAGAACCTCATCAAGCAGGGCTTCAGCTTTGAACGCATCTTCATAGCGCCCGAGCGACACGCCCCACTGATTGAACTGGTAAGGCACGGCAAAGCGCACCGATTGTGTCTTGCAAAGCTTGCGCCGCAGGTTGACCGGCCGGCCCGGCGTATTGGTAATTTGTGCGATTTTCTTGCCGGTGCCCGACAAACCGCCACTGTCATGTACAGGATTGGACTCCCGACCGGCCTGGCGCACCTGACCGCCGCCGTAAGACGCGGTCAGCAGTTCCACGGCATGCTTCACCCGTATGCCGGATGAGCGCCGGCCCAGAACAACCGCCACCAGACGGCGCCCGTTCCGGTCGGCGCTTGCCACCACGTTATATCCCGAAGCGCAGATATAACCGGTCTTCATGCCATTGGCTGCCCCGAGCCGTCGGTAAAGCCCGGTATTCGTGCTGCGGTAGGTGCGTTTGCCGACCCTGACGTTACGCAAGCCGAAATAATGCGCGTAGTTCGGATACTGCTTCAAGATCGCCGCCGCCAGCACGCCCATATCGCGCGCGGTTGTCACCTGGCGTGGGTCCGGCAGCCCGTTGGGATTGACGAAATAGGTTCCCGACATACCCAATTGACGCGCCGCAGCGTTCATCCTGGCAACGAAACGCGGCAGGTCGCCACCAACCCCTTCGGCGATTGCCATGGAAATATCGTTGGCGGAAAACACCAGCATCATGCGCAGCGCCAGGTCCAGCGAGACAGTTGCACCAACCCCCAGATGCGAGCGGATCGGCAGCTCCTTCTTGGCCCGCTCCGACATCCGTATCTTGTCTGTCAGCTTGATCTGACCGGCCTTGACCGCATTGAACGCGACATAGGCCGTCATCAGTTTTGTAAGCGAGGCGGGATGCCAGGGTATGCCGGCGTCCTTGGCGGTCAGCACTTCTCCGGTACGTGCATCGAACACAAGGCTCGGCGCTGCACGTCCCGTTGCGGCCATGAGAACCAAGAGAACAGTTACGAGTATGACCCGAAATTTCATCCCGGCGCTGCCGCCTCTTTAAACGCTGAATAGACGCTGTCTTTCCAGTTCACCTGAACCGGTTCGTGCGCCAGTGGTAGCATCGCCATGGGGCGTTGATCAACAGCGCCTTTAGCCGGTCAATGCAGATTTCAATCCAGCCGCTGCGAATTCCAACCCCTGCAGCACGGTCATCAGCGCATCGCGTTCGCTACCGCCAAGCTCGACCAGAGGCGGGCGGACTCTGGCAAACCCCGGCTGTACACCATAATGCGCGACAACCGCCTTGAGTGCCGGGATCATCGCATGTGCCTGGATCGCACCGCGCACGGCATTCAGGCCTTGCTGACGCGCATCGGCATCTTCTGCCTGCCAGTTTGCATAGACATCATGGATTGGCGCCGGATTGATGTTGGCGGTCGCGGAAATACACCCGGCCGCGCCCGCCCGCAAACCCCGCAGCAGGAACGTGTCGCTGCCGGGAAACACACAGAAATCCGGAAAAGCCTCGATCACCGCCGCGGTATTTGACCAGTCGCCGGAAGAATCTTTGATACCGACAACCGTGTCGGGGAAATCACGCACCAGCCGCTCGATCAGGTCAAGGGTAATCGGCACACCGGAAATCTGCGGTATATGGTAAAGGCAGATCTTCAGCCGGGTATCGCCGACACGTTCTATGACCTCCGCATATGACCGGTACAGCCCCTCGACCGGCTGGTCCTTGTAGTAGAACGGCGGCAGCATCAAAACGCCCGCCGCACCGCATTCCACCGCAGCACGCGTCAAGGTCACAGTGTCGGGCAATGCACAGGTCCCGGTACCGGGCATCAGCCTGTCGC
>JANQIR010000249.1 GCA_028282065.1 Aestuariivirgaceae bacterium | reverse complement strand
CGTAATCGCAGCCGTCAAAGTCGTCTTGCCATGATCAACATGGCCAATCGTGCCTATGTTGCAATGCGGCTTGTTACGCTCAAACTTCTCCTTGGCCATCTCGCTTCTTTCCTTTTGCTGCGGCTGGTTGCGGCCGTCAAAAACTCTTTACCACCGAAAAACCCAGTTTTGCTGCAGGCCACCCCCGGCAATTCTTGGAGCGGGTGAGGGGAATCGAACCCCCGTCTTCAGCTTGGAAGGCTGTTGCTCTACCATTGAGCTACACCCGCATGATTTTGCCGCAACCCGTCAGCAGTCAAACGCCTTCGCGAACGAACTCCAAATCCTGTTTCTGGTCCCGCCTGCGGCTTATTTACCTTGACTTCACAGCAGTGTGGTGGAGGGGGTTGGATTCGAACCAACGTAGGCATAGCCAACGGGTTTACAGCCCGTCCCTTTTAACCACTCAGGCACCCCTCCGGACACCGCTGTTTCTTGATACTTCAGCGCGCAAGACATTGTGCCCGGTTTTTATGCCGGGCGTCGGATCGACGCTTTATGCGCCGCCGTCAAACATGTGTCAACCGGATTCGCGCAAGAAAATTCAATAAGCTCAAAACCTTGAACGCCGGCCAGCCGGCATTGCGGCGTTCAAACCGTTTGAAAACCCGTGAAAGCCGATATATGAGGCCGCATGAGCAGAAACAACACCCGCCCAGGCCGTCGCGACACGGCACCTGACAGCCCCGATTTACTGTATGGATATCACACGGTCGCCGCGGCATTGAGCAATCCGAAACGGCGCTTTTTGAGCGTAAAATCGACATTGAACATGGCAGACCGGCTGAAACAGGCCTTTGCGTCGGCGAATCTCACGCCCGAAATCATGCGGCCGGCCGAGTTGGACCGCCTGACCGGCCCGGACGCGGTCCATCAAGGCGTCGTCCTTGAAGCCAGGCCCCTGCCCCAGCCCCGCCTTGATCAGATACCGCGCAAGGGTGTGGTGGTTATGCTCGATCAGGTCACCGACCCGCACAATGTTGGCGCGATCATGCGCTCCTGCGCCGCCTTCGCCACAACCGCTCTGGTGACCACGGCCCGCCACAGTCCGCAAGCTTCGGGAACGCTGTTCAAGTCGGCCTCCGGCGCCTTTGAGCATGTGCCGTTCGTCAAGGTGACCAACCTGGCTCGCGCCATGGATGAACTGCGCGGCTACGGCTTTTCGGTGCTGGGCCTCGACAGTGTGGCCGAAACGCCAATTGATGAGACCGCACCAACATTCCCTTTGGCGGTTGTGCTGGGAGCTGAGGGCAAGGGGTTGCGGCGGCTGACCCGCGACACGTGCGACCGGCTTGTAAGGCTTGATCTGCCGGGCGCGATCAAGAGCATGAATGTATCGAATGCAGCGGCATTGACGCTATACGCCCTGAGCCGGTCCACGAAACAATGAAAGCGGCCACCCGGGATCGTTCCGGGCAGCCGCCGTTCAGGCGCAGCGATCGTTAAGACGCAGGCCTTGCACTACCAGGTAATGGTCTGACCCGGCACCTTCACGCCATGATGAATTGTAATTCCGTGCTGATGCTGACGGAAACCGCCCAGGTGATAGCCGTGCTGCGGCCAGCCACCATGGTGACGGTCAAACATGTGGTAGTGGCTGTGCACGTGATACTTGTAGACAGGGCCGTATTCTCCGGCGTAGCCGTAGTGGTGATAGTGGCCGTGCGGATGAAGCTTGGGCGCGGCACCGCGATGGTGCCGGTGGTGACGGTAAGGGCCCCTCACCTTCTTGTTTCGATAACGGCTGCTTTGAACGTAGGCCGCCCTGTGCCGACCCTGCGCGAAGCGCCAGCCCTGAAGCCGATAGACCGCCTTGCGGTGAACACGCTTGCAAACCAGAACATCAATAACGGCATGACCGTTGACAACACAGCGCACCGGTGCATCGCCGTACCGGGCATGGTCACCACCTGCCTGGGCAGGACTGCCGACAAAGACGCCGGCTAACAAGGTTCCAGCGATGACTGCAAATTTCTTGACGGCCATGGGCCTCCCTTTCCTTCTTTGTCGACTGCCGCCCTCGCATAGACCGCAGCTTGGACACAACTCCGGCCTGTGCCAGGCTGACACAGCACCGTTTCCTGTGGGATCACGAAGCCACCCGCCTGCAGGATTTGCGCCAGTACCCGGCATAAGACTCTGGCGCTGCTCTTGATCCGTCCCGCTGAAGCACCATTTGACCCATCTTACTCTTTCAGCAAAACACGAAAGCCGATCAAGATGAAGCAGTCATGGCAAATTACCTGCATATTGTTCCTGCTTGCCTCACTGCAAATGCCGCTTGTGGCGTTGGCGGCGAATGACGACCCGGAGTTGATTTTCAAACGCTCCACCGTCTTTCGGCTACTGTCTCCCGATGCCAAACTGGCGACCTATGCGATAGACGATCCCCTTATCGAGGGCGTGGCCTGCCACTTCACGGTGCCGGAAATCGGCGGCTGGAAAGGATGGGCGGGGTTTGCCGAGGAACGCTCGGAAGTATCGCTGGCCTGCCGCCAGGTGGGACCGGTTCAGTTCAAGGGCAAATTCGAACAGGGCGAGGAGGTCTACCGCCAGCGCCGTTCGCTGTTTTTCAAGAAGATGCAGATCGTGCGCGGCTGCGATGCGAAACGCAATGTCCTTGTCTACCTGGTCTACAGCGACAAGGTCATTGAGGGCTCACCGCAAAACTCGACATCAACCGTACCGATAATGCCGTGGGGTGATGGCACGCCGCCCAGATGCGCGGACTTCTTGAGCAAGTAACGGCTGGAACCTGAAGGTGCCTTGCGCAAGCAGTACGGCAACAACCCACTTGCTGCCGCCTGCGCTTGCTGCTACCACGCGCACACCGTTTGCGGCGGCACCGAATGCCGGCTTAGCTCAGTTGGTAGAGCACCTGATTTGTAATCAGGGGGTCGGGGGTTCAAGTCCCTCAGCCGGCACCAATCTCACAAGGTACATACCGGAGACATGGGTCCGTTCTTTTGACTTAGGTCAATCAAAATCGACCCGTTTCCATGCCAAAACGTACTGGCGGTAAAATCGGCCGCCGGATCAGTTCTGCAGTGTCCGGCCGGCTCAGTTTGGGAAACGCGCCTGATGGATCCTGTCCTGGCAAAATACGCAACGTCGACCGTACCACGTTACACCAGCTATCCAACGGCGCCACATTTCAAGACCGGCTTTTCGCCCGACCGCTACCGGCAATGGCTGGTATCGCTGGATCACAACGAGCCGCTATCGATCTACCTGCACGTACCGTACTGCCGCCAGCTTTGCTGGTACTGCGGCTGCAACATGAAGCTTGCCACGCGCTACGCCCCGGTATCGGCATATGTCGAGAGCCTTCTGGCAGAAATCGAACTGGTGTCCAGCCACCTGCCGGGCCGGATGCGTGTGTCTCACCTGCACTGGGGAGGCGGCACCCCGACAGCCCTTGAGCCGGACGACCTTGAGCGCGTCATGGCAGATCTCAGAACACGATTCACGTTCACTGCCGATGCGGAACTGGCCATCGAGAGCGATCCGCGCACGCTGACCGACGAGATGATCGAGCGGATCGGGGCGCTCGGGTTTACCCGGGCAAGCTTCGGGGTCCAGGAATTCGACCCCAAGGTACAGGCCGCCATCAACCGAATTCAGCCACCGGCCATGGTCCGCAAGGCGGTTGACGGGTTACGGCGGGTCGGCGTGGCAGGCATTAATTTCGACCTGATTTATGGATTGCCCCATCAAACCGTCAAGGCACTCACCAGGACAGTCGAGACATGCATTGAAATGAAGGCCGATCGCATTGCCCTGTTCGGCTATGCCCACGTGCCGTGGATGGCCAAGAAGCAGCGCATGATCGATGAAGCCGCCCTGCCCGGCCCAGCCGAACGGGCGGCGCAGGCAGAAGCTGCCGCAAGGGCTTTCGTGAACGCTGGCTATCAGCCAATCGGCTTTGATCACTTCGCCCGGCCCGATGACACTCTGACCGCAGCCGCCCGACGCGGCGAACTACACCGGAATTTCCAGGGCTACACCACCGATACCGCACAAACCATGATCGCTTTCGGCGCAACCGCCATTGGCCGCACACCCTTCGGATATGTTCAGAACATTCCTGAAACCGGCGCCTGGGCCCGGTCGGTACAAGCCGGCGTTCTACCCATTGCCAAGGGTCACTGTCTGGACAAGACCGACAAGCTGCGCGCCCATGTTATTGAGCGGTTGATGTGCGACGGAACCGTTGATGTATCCAATGCTGCGCAAATGTTCGCAGTTCCAAGCAAGAGCCTGATCAGCGATCTTGAGTCCCTTCGCCCGCTCGCCAGCGACGGCATTGTCGAACTGAAAGAGACAACCGTACGCATGACGGACAAAGGCATGCCTTTGGTACGCCTTGCCGCCGCCGCCTTCGATACCTATCGAAAGAACAACTGTACGCGCCATTCGGCAGCGCTTTAGGACCGGCAGCACATTTGGGCGGGATGCATCTGTATGTCCGGCAGACAACAAACGACAGCTCTTCTCAACCTTCAGGATCTGATTTCCGCTGCGACCGGCAAAGAGCCGGAACTGGACCGCAAGATTGCACAATTGCTGCTCGGCGAAACCGGCAGCCCCCCGGAGCCCTATACATCCTCCGTCGACAAATGCATCGAACTCATCAGTAAGCGGCTTTCCGGCTGGCACTGGCATATTGGACACGGGCCCAGCGGGATCCTGCCATATGCATCATTGCGAAAGACGCACGATCCGGCCTCCAGCGACGGCATGCGTGTTGAAGCGCTCGCCCCGACGGTTCCCCTGGCCCTGCTGAAAGCGGCAGTTCAAGCAGCGATTGTGGAAGAGAGCGCGCCTTGACGCGTAGCGCTCCAGGTTACCCCACCCCAACCGGCCCGAATCGTGCTCAATGCTTGGTTAAGCTGACTGGGCTTTCGTCTTCAGCTACCTCGGCTCGATGTGAGTTCTCGGAAAATTCGTAAGGCTTCGGATGGGCAGGACGAATGACGCAGGACAGATTTCAGGCAATTTTCTGGCCGTTGGCCTTCATCATCGTTGCATCCATCGTAACTTGGTGGAAAGCACCGAGCGACCTGGCACTCTTCGACAAGAGCAGGATCATAGGTCCGGACGCCCATTACTGGCTGGTGGTTTTGACCGAGTTCATTACAACCGGCGAGTGGCACAATACGGTTATTGAACGCAGCAATGCGCCCTACGGCGAATCCTGGTTCCGAACGCACCCGTTCTTGATGGCTCTTTATGCCATCTACTTCCCCGCCAGTTTCTGGTTCAGCACCGCCGACAGCATCAACCTTGCCGGCATGCTGATTGCACCGGTTCTGCTGGTATTGCTGCCCGTTGCGGCGATGTGGTCCGCAGCCCCCCTACTTGGGCGGGCCAGATTCTGGTGCATGCCGATATTGTATTTCCTGCCGTCCGTTTTCTCGCAAGGACTGGTGGGGCGTGCGGATCACCATCTGTTCTTGCTGTTGATCTTCGCCCTGGCGTTCGGATGCGTTTTGCGCGCGCTCTCCGGGCGGGAGGCTTACCAGGAGAACATCCTGCGCTGGGCCTTCGCAGGCGGCATGATGCATGCCCTGGCCATCTGGGTAAGCATCGAAGCGCTCTTGTTCCTGCTGATCGCCTTTACGGGCCTTGGAGTCAAATGGCTGACGGCCGCGGTATCCGGCAGATCGCCGCTTCAGATGGCGCGCGTAAACCAAGCCTTCTGCGCCGGACTTGCGTGCGTCCTGCTTGCCGGCGCCATTGCGGAGACGCCGCCGGCATCGATTTTGGCGTTGCCTGTCGACCGCATCTCGGGCGCACATGTCTTGATGGCGGTCCTGGCGCTGCTTGTGTGGTCCGGTTACATCGCGCTGATCAGGCGAAGAACGGGCGCAGGGTCGGCCGGCAAGGATCTTGTTTTGCTGATTGGATTGACCGGATTGGCCGGAGCAATCATGTTTGTCGCCGTGCCTGACTTTTTCCGTGGTCCGCTGAGCACCGTCGAGCACCCCGACATAAAACAGTTCATCCACGAACGAACCACCGAGATGAAGCCGGTAATGGACTATGTCTGGAAGCGGCAGGTGAGCGCCATGGCCGGTCCGTTACTCGCCTTTCCCGCCCTGATGATACTGTTCGCCGTACGGCGGAAAATCGCAGCCGACACTCTGGCCTGGTCTTATGTGGCCTTCAATCTTGCAATCTTCTCCGCTCTGACATTGTTCTACAAGGTGCGCTTCGGCACTTACCCGGCCTATATCTCAGTGATACCGCTCGCATGGCTGATCGGCGCGATGTTCACCACCGCGCAGTCACGCTTTGGGATTCTGGCCGGTGGTCTCACCGTCACATTGCCGGCGCTTACGGTCATCTTCTGGCCGCTGTATTTCATTCTGCTTTCGCCGTTATCGAATGACCGCCAGCCGTTGAGCGAGTGGTGCCAACGCGGGATGTTGACGCAAGCGCTCAACAAGCAACCTGCCGGCAAAACCGTTCTCGCATCCATCTTTGCAGGGCCGCAGATACTCTACGAAACCAGCCACTCGGTGATCGGCACACCCTACCATCGCAACCAGGCCGGAATATTGGACTCATATACGATCATGCGCGCCTCACCGCCGGAACAGGCAAAGTCCATTATTGACCGGCGTGGGATCGACTACATCGCCCTGTGTCACCTGGCACCGTCGGCGGCCGCCTACCGCTCCGGGTCAGGCGGTGCATCGTTCTACGACCTACTGAAAAGCGGTGCCGAACTGCCATGGTTGGAGGCCGTCGAACTCCCGACGGATGTGGCAGGGCAATACCGCATCTACCGCGTCCGCAGACCAAATAACTGACGGCTTCAGACCCCCCTGCCGATATCGCGCCAATAGTCCGAGAAGATGTCCTCAAGACTTGGCTCTTCCGCAGGGATCGTTTCGACAACCCTGGTGACGTTCAAGAAGTGCCGGAAGTTCAGGTTGTCATTGATCGAATTGCCGCCCCAACTGCCGCATCCCATGGACAGCGAGAACGGCAGGGCGTTGTCGAAGGAACCACCGGTGGCGAAACAATGCGCCTGATTGACAATCACCCGGCAGACCGGCAACTCCATTCCCAGTTCGATCGCCCGCTCCGGCGCATGCGAGTGTAAGCCGACCGAGTGCCCTGCTCCCTGATAGCGCAGGATTTCCTCAGCAAGCGCCTTGCCGGCCGCAAAGTCGGCCACACGATACACAGTCACGACGCGCGACAGCTTTTCTCCCGACTCAGGATAGCCTGGCCCGACGCCCTCACCTTCCAATACAAGAAACTGTGCCCCAGCAGCGTCCGGCACACTAATCCCGGACAGCTTTATGATCTCACCGATATCGCGGGCAATAAGATGCCGGTTCAGACCACCATCCTGAAACAGCGTGGATTTGAGCTTCTCTGCATTTTGCCCGGTCAACAGGCGTCCGCCTTCACAAGTCAGGGCGTCTATGAATGCCTCGTACACTGGATCTACCACAACCAGGGCGTTTTCCGATGAACACGACGTGGCATTGTCGAAACACTTCGAAGCGGCAATTTTGCCTGCCGCGTCGGCAAGATCGGCAGACTCATCAACGATCACCGTTGCATTTCCTGCCCCGACCCCGATGGCGGGCGTTCCGGACCGGTAGGCGCGCCGGACATTATCCTGGCTGCCGGTCACGATCACCAGATCGGCCATCTCCATCAACGCCTGCGTCTTGTCTTTCGACGATGGTCCGGGAACCATTTGAACCAAACCTGTATCGAGACCGGCTCGGGCCATCTCGGCGTGGATGTATTCAACCAGTTTCCGGCAAACCGTTACGCCGCGCGGCGATGGCGATAAAACAATGGCATTACCGCATTTCAACGCATTGACCGCGTTGTTGACCGGCGTTGCGACCGGATTGGTCGACGGCACGACGGCACCAATCACGCCAATCGGCCTGGCGATCTCGGTCAATCCGCGCGCCGCGTCGCGGTTGATGACACCAAACGTGGCAGCACCTTTGAGGTCGCGAAGCAGGCCAAGCGTCTTTCGGTGATTCTTGGCGATTTTGTCCGCAACATTACCAAGGCCGGTCGTTTCGACCGCCAGTTCCGAAAGCTCCGCATTGCGTGTCGGCTCCATAAGTGCCCACGCAGCGGCATGCGCCGCACGGTCAAAGAGGTCCTGACTGCCATTGCGCTCAAACTCGGCCTGAGCGCGCCGGGCAGATTTCACCGTATCGGCAACGGCAGAGACACTCTTCTGTGCATTGCTGTTGGTTTCACCTGTCACCATTCGCCCTCCGCTACAGCACAGACGTGGGCCAGGTCACAGACTTTGAACTGACAGCATGTCGTTCGCATATCGTGCCGGCCCACGGGCAACAGTTACCTTAGAGCACTTTCCGATTATGCTGGATTAATTCGGTTCACCATCCCGGCGGGTGCAACCGGCGCCACAACGATCGTCGCAGCAGGTCGGCGCCCGGGCGCCTGCCAACGCTCGTGCACCGGCATGACGCGGTAATGTCCCGCGCCCTATCTGTGGCACGAAAATGCTTGAGGCCACAAAGCCTGCAACCACAAGCATCCTGCCTTCCTGTCGCCGCGACAGTCCCGATCCGACGAGGCTCAGATAATCAGGTCAACGGGCCCCGACACCGGAATGAACAAAGACTGCGCGCTTTCGGCGATCCCTTCCTCACGGCGCTCCCTCGCAAATGGGTCGAGCGGCAGCAGATGGTCCAGATTGAGTCCGGTTTCAGAGGCTATGACCTCAAGCGGCACCTGGTAGGTCTTGAACTCGCCATATACAAACGCCTCCGTCAGCCGTTTGATAAGCTCGCCCTGGCATAGAATGTATCCCGTGGCGGATGGTTTGCGCGTTGACTTGTTGATGACCACGGCGATCTTCCAGAAGGCCTTCGGCAGCCTGACCAGGCCGCGATAAAGTTCGTCGTCATCCTTGAAAATCGGCCCGGTAAACACCGAGACCTTCAATCCGCGCGTGCGGGCGTTGCCCAGCACATAGTTTTCAAGCTGAACCCAATCGCGCTGGTTGAGGCCGGAATGCTGCGGCGCGCAGTTTGTGTAGTGGAAGGTGTCGATGTTGGCCTCTTTCGCCGTCGCGAGCGAACCCCAGACCGGATCCTCCCGCCGCACCATATGTCCCCGGTCCAGCGGATTGCGCGAGTAGGCATCGTTGTCGGTCTGGAATTCATCCGGCAAACGCCCGTCAATGTACCACTTGTCTATCCGCCCTATTCGCTTGGATTTCGCGCCATCGATGTTGACCGCCGTAACCAACGGAAGTTTACGGCTGCTCGACATCTGAACGGAGAAGTGCCGGTACTTGAGCTCCTTGCTGAACGCTCCCGTATCCGCATCAGTAACGTCCTGCAGATCGTTTGCCCACTTTCCGGCTGCGGGCACATCGATCGGATAGCGCTTGCCGAGGAATTCCGGATCGTATCCGTCACGCCCCTTGAACGTCTCCACCGGACTGCGGCCATCGCCGCGCGCCTCTGTGCCGGTGCGCGGCACGACGATGGAAGAGGTCAACCCGGCGATCGCCTTGCCGACCTCTTCGGCCGGAACGGCATAGTTGCCCTCAAGATAGCTGCCGGCAAAGTGCAGGCCCACCGCCTTTCCCGTCTCCAGATCGAAGACCACAGAGCCGGAATTGCCACCAAGTGTCGTTGCGTCGTGAACGATCTCAACATTGGCCTGGTCAACCAGCATGACTTCACCGAAGGCGAAGCGCTTCACATCGAAGATGTCGCCGAAATAGCGCGCAACATCGTGCGGATCGCTGCGGCTGTCATATGCCGGATAGCCGACCACACCGATATCGGCTTCCACACGCGGCAAGGCGCCAGCCAGATCCACCGGCTCGTACCCCTCCAGCAAATCGCCCTCGACCTCCAGCAGCGCAATGTCCGGATCACGCGGCCCGGCAATGAACAATATCTTTGGGACAGCCACTTCCAACGGCGTACCGCTTTGATATTGTTCGTTGAAGTCGACATTGACCCGGTAGTCTCTCGCCGACGGGGTTAACCGGAATGTATATCCGCCGCGTCCGTCATAGTTGGCAAATTCAAGGGCAACGTGCCGGTTTGTCACGATGATCGCCTTCTTGGCGCTCGGCTTATCCACGATCCAGCCAGTGCCTACATAGGGAACGAACGGAACATTTGCCAGCTCCACACGCGCCGTCTTGGCAATTACGCCATTAATCAGATCCCGGTTGAATCCGGCCACTTCATCCTTCACCGCCTGGCTTTCCCCGACCGGCATTTCGTACGTTCCCTCGCGAACCAGCAAAGGCGGCCTGCCGACCCGGCGTACAATTGCCTCCATGGCAAAATCGCGGCGCGACACCTCCGCCCGGCGCCCTCCTACCGCCTCCATGGCAGTTGCGGCAGGCGCAGCGCCGGATACATATTTCTCAAAATCCCCGGCCCCGGCGACATCATCGAACAGGTCATTCATCTTGCCTTGCGCCGCAAGCTCACGAAGTTCGTCCAAAAGTTTTGGCGACTTGCGCGCTATTGAATTGAGAGCGGATGATTTTGGATAATTTGCCATCAGTGCAATCCTTTTGGAATCAACAGAACCCTGCCACGCCTATACAACAATACAGTAACACCGGGCAGTCCAATCACCGGCCCCGCCGAATTTTTGTATTGCCCGGAAATACTATTGACCAATGATTTTGCAATATGTGAGAAAACTCACAAATAGTCCTGCCACGAACGAACGCTCCCACCCTCCACTAAGCGCATTGAGCCGGTTGCCGGCACCGCGTAGGTTCTAATTGTCGAACTTTATCCGCGCGAGCGAACCCAATTGGCACCATGGCACGATCCGGCACCCTTTCCTCTGTTTGCATGGCAGCTTGCGCTGTGATCTTGCTGTCGATGACGTCAGGTGCCGCAGATCTGACGGCACAAGCCCAGCCACCAACCCCCGTCGCGCTTGAACTCGTCCTGGCCATTGACACCTCGACAAGCGTCGACGAGCAGGAGTTTCGCCTCCAACGCAATGGAATTGCCAATGCGTTCAGGCATCCAGATGTGATCGCTGCAATCGAACAGGCAGGCGGCGACGGTCTCGCGGTAACACTGGTGCAATGGTCAGGCCCCGGGCAGCAGAGAACAACGGTCGGTTGGACTCTCGTGCGCGATGCCATTTCCGCCAACCGGTTTGCCGAGTCCGTGAGCCGCATGCCCCGCCTGTTGAACGGGTTCACCGACATCGGCGGCGCCATCCGCTACTCGGCGCAGCGCATGCAGAACAACAGCTTTGCAGGACTGCGCCGGGTCATCGACATCTCCGGTGATGGCACCAGCAATGCGACGCTTTCAGGCATGGAACGCGACAGGGCCGTCGCGCTTGGCGCCACCGTCAACGGCCTGGTGATCTACAACGAGGAATACGATCTTGGTGAGCTCGCCAAGATCAACCTTCGTGAATTCTATGAAAAGAACGTCATCGGGGGTACGGGCGCATTTTTGATGACCGCCCGTGACTTTGAAGATTTCCAGGTGGCAATGCGCAAAAAGCTTGTCCGCGAAATTGTCGGACCGGGCATCACGAGACTGCCAAGCCTAAGGGCGCATCAACGACCGGCCTTCCAAACTCCCTCTCACTCTCTCCGCCTCAACCATTGTGACAGCCGTTCCGCTCAAGTGGTTGGTGCGACTCTAACTTCCAGCAACGCTTGCCTGCGTTCGCCTTGAACGGCCGACAGGGCCTCGCCTATCGCATCCGGCAGGTCTGCACCCTTGTCGACACGAGCACTCCAGGCGCGGCTTGCCGCTGCAATCATCGAAAAATCCGGACTGGGCTCGAGTGACGAAATCGGCATGGTGTTCATACGCACCGCTTCGCCATCTGGGTACATCATCTGTGTGGTTCGGCGCACCGCATTCCACACACCATTGTTGAAAACAACCGTGAGAATCGGCAGGCCGTAGGCCTCTGCCAGTTGGTGGCACGCCACCGGGTTGGCGAACATGTAGGAACCATCGCCCACCGTCGCAACGCTCACCCGTTCCGGCTCCGCCAGGCAAGCGCCAAGCGCCGCCGGCAATCCCCATCCAAGCCCGCCCGCCAGCGCGTGGGAGTGAAACCGGTTGCCCTCGGCGAAGGACATGAAAGAGGGGTCGCATCCCAACTCGGAAAAGATCCTGGCATCGGCGGGCAAATGGTCCGACAGGCATTTGCTCACAAAGGCGGCGGACATCGGTTCACCACCACCAGCCTCAGCTTCCGTGCTGGCGTCAACCCGGCGGGTTGCGGACCGGGCGGATATGGCCTTTCGGCGCGCCTCGACCTTACGGGCGTGGTCCGCGCTCCCGGCATCCATCACCTTTGCCAACGCAACTATGGCTTCCGCCGGATGTGCCGTCAGGTTGATATCGGATCTGAAGCCTCGTGTCGGAACCCGTAAGAACAATGGATCGGGGCCGATCTGGATGACCTTGGCATCGGCTCCGGGCTTGAAGGCAGACTCAATCCACGGCACCATGGCGTCCAGCACGACGACGACATCCGCCTCTTCGAGAACCGAAGCAGGATCATAGCCCAGATGCATGGCATGCGACGTGGCCAGGACGTTCGAAGGAGGCCAGAATTCCACCAGCGGGATGGCAAAACGCTCGCAGAAGTCCGCGACCGCACCGGCAAGACGCCCGGCGGGATCGCCACGCTGGGCAATGATGAGAGGACGCTCGGCCTTGAGCAACAAAGCTGAAATGGCCGCGACGATGTCAGGGTCGGGCATTAGCTTCGACGATGGAGCACAATGTGCCGGCGGAAAAGGCACATCCTGCGGCCACGCACTCCCCAACGGCTCTCGCGGCAGGCCAATGTAAACCGGACCACGTGGCGCGCTCATAGCAACCGAATGAGCCCGGTCCACCAGATCGGCGGCCTGTTCGGCGTATTTCAGTTCGTAGTCCCATTTGACCAGTTCACGCACCATGGCTGACTGGCCGCGCATGTCCTGGCCCCAATGAATCGGCAGACTGCGCGCGCCGAGCATCCCGCCCTCGGTATGAGGGGTGCGGCCTGCCATCATGATGATGGGCACATTGTCGCTCGCCGCATTGATCAACCCCATCAGGGCATTCGCCAGTCCGACATTCACATGCACCATCGCAGCTTGAGGCCGGCCGCTGGCCAGATAGTATCCATGCGCCATGCCGACGGTGACGCTTTCATGCGGCGTGGTGATCGGCTCCGGCATGGCCAGCCGCCTATCAGCATTGCGGGCATACGTCTCGATGATCGGGGCGAAGTCGGTTCCTGCAACGGAAAACAGATAGTCCACACCGCGTTGCTTGAGCCGGACAAGCAAGGCTTCGGCCGCTGTGGCGGGGGCAAAATTTTGCGGTACATCTGGCATCTTCGGTATCTCCGTGAGCCAAGGAACTTAGTGCGATATTACCGTGTCAGCGGCGAATCAGGTTCGGCAGCCAGGTTGCCAGTTCTGGAACCAGGATCAAAAGGATGAGCACCAGCAATGCCAGCGCGATGAACGGTGCCGCGGCCCGGTACACCTGGCCGAGGGTTATATGGGCCGGAGCAACGCCCTTCATAACGAAAATCAGCAACCCGAACGGCGGCGTCGTGAAACTGATCTCCATGACGACAAGCATCAGCACGCCGAACCATAAAAGATCCAGGCCGAGGTTCTGCGCAAGCGGTATGAAGAACGGTAACGTGATCATGATCATGCTCACCTGGTCCATGAACGCGCCGAGCAGCAGTAGGATCAGGAGCATTGCAAGCAATACGGCAATCGTTCCGGCATCCAGGCTGTTGATCAGATTGAGCAGTCCGTTCGTCGCACCAGAAAATGCCAGTATCTGGGAAAAGGTCACCGAGGCGGCGATGATGAACAGGATCATCACGGAAATCTTGGCGGTTTCCGTGATCGCCTTG
>JANQIR010000228.1 GCA_028282065.1 Aestuariivirgaceae bacterium | reverse complement strand
TGTACCCTTGGCATAGCCCTTCAGTTTCTCGCGCAGGAAGAACGCCCTGACCAGGTTCTGCGACGCCTCCGACGTCATGAGTTCTGCAAAGGAACGGGTCTCCGCATCGCGTAACGCGCCGGCATTGTCGCCGTGTTCGCGCCACAGATCGATCATCGCATAGGGCGCGGGATAGTGTTCGCGCCGCGCTTTCTTGGCGGTTTCCGCTTCCATCTTCTTGGCGATCAGGTTGCGCACCGGGCCAAGGTTCATTGCCTTGGCAGCAAGCCCCTTGGCGGACTTGGTCTTCAGCCGCCCGGTGATAGCCCAACGCACGGCTTCTGCGAAGTGACGTTCTTCGGCCACCGCATCCACAAGTCCAAGCCGCCTGGCTTTTTTGCCGATCTGGTTCTTGCCGGAAATCATCATGGTGACGGCTTCGACCGGTGGAACTCTTTGCAGCGTCCGCCATGTGCCGGCGAGACCGGGGTGCAGTCCCAGCATAACTTCCGGAAACCCGAGCTTGCTGTCCGGGCGGCAAATCCGGTAGCGGCAGGCAAGCGCCACTTCAAGCCCGCCGCCAAGGCAAAAGCCGTGAATCAGTGCGACAGTTGGAGCAGGGAACGTCTCAAGCTTGTCGAGGACCGCCAGTCCTTGCCGGATGCGTTGACCGATAACCGCCTGATCGGTCATGCCGGTGAACTCGGAAATCTCAGCGCCAGCGATGAAACCGTTCGCTTTGGCGGAGCGGATCACCAGGCCCTTTGGTTTGATGGCCGAAATGACGTCGAGCAGGGCGTCCGCCTCGCTCAGTACGGCCTCAGACAGCGTATTGGTGCTTTCACCCTTCTTGTCCAGGATGGCCCATGCGACGTGGTCTTGGTCCAGATGCCAGCGCCAATGCTCGAAGGCCTTGGTTGAGGCGGGCTGATCGTCCGCGGGGGTCCCGAAGAACAGATCTTCCTTCGTGAGATCTTCAAGCGCGGCGAGTCGGTCTTCGTCGATTGTTCGCATGCCTGAGCGCTCCCTACACGACTTCCAGCAGCATGGCCCCGCCCATGCCGCCACCGATGCACTCGGTCGCCACGCCCAGCCGGCTGCCGAGCCGCCGCATGACGTGGATCAGGTGTAATGTGATCCGGTTGCCGCTCGTGCCGACCGGATGTCCCAGGCTGATCGCTCCGCCGTCAACGTTTAGAATGTTCTGGTCGATCTCGCCAAACGGCTGATTCAGTTTCAGAATGTCCCGGCAGAACGCCTTGTCCTGCCAGGCTTTCAGGCAGGCCAGAACCTGGGCAGCGAACGCCTCGTTGAGTTCCCAGGCACCGATGTCGCGGCGCTTCAGGTTATGCCGCTTCAGGAGTTCTACGGATGCGATCGCCGGCCCCAACCCCATCACCGACGGGTCGAGCGAACCCCATTGGCTGTCGATGATCCGTGCCATGGGTTTCAGCCCGTATGTCTTCACCGCGTCTTCGGAAGCAAGGATCACCCAGCAGGCGCCATCGGTGATCTGGGACGAATTGCCGGCCGTGACCTTTCCGAACGGCCGTTCGAATGCCGGCTTCAGCTTGGCCAGGTTCTCCGCCGAATTGTCTCTGCGAAGCCCCGTGTCGTGGTCATGAACTGCCCCGTCTTTGCCGATGATGGCGTGCATTTCCTCCAGGCGGCCTTCGTCGGTGGCCGCCGCCAGACGCTGATGGCTGCGCAGGGCGTATGCATCGGCCTCTTCGCGCGAAATACCGAATTGATGCGCCAGGACTTCCGCCGTCTGGCCCATATTGAGCTTCACCACGGGATCTGTGAGGCCGCGCAGAATTGCGATGCTCGGCTTCAGAAAACCTGGCCGGAATTTCGCCAGCGCGGCGGCCTGCTGCGGCAGCGATCTTGCCGTCATGAAAGTGCCAAACCAGCCTGCCGCCTGTTCGCTGAAAAACAGCGGCGCATGCGATAGAGCCTCGCTGCCGCCCGCCAGGATCAGATCGGCATGGCCTGCGGCGATGTATTTCCAGGCCGTATCGATGGATTGCTGACCGGAAGCGCAATTGCGCTGAACCGTCCAGCCAGGTACGTCCACCCCGCAGCCCAGGCGCAATGCCGCCACCCTGCCGGGGTTGACCTCATCGGCGTGGACATTAACGCATCCCAGTATAACGTCGTCGATTTCGCGTGGGTCGAACGGTTGCCGCAACAGCAAAGTCCGGCCGGCCTGAACCGCCAGATCAACGGGCGTAAACGGCCCCGGCTTGTTGCCGGCCTTGAGGAACGGCGTGCGCGCACCGTCTACGATATACACATCCCGCCCCTTCGCCTGCAGTTTCCTGCGTCGCGGCCGTGCAGGAGTTTTCTGGTCGCCTTGTGGCATATCGTGCATGTCCTCCGGGACTGTTCGGTTGAGGGATAGGCGCAGCCTGTCAGGCAGCTTTCGGTGTTTTGGCCGCGCGCGTGCGCGGTTTCTTTCCGGTCAGTTCCTCCGGAGCGAAGTCATCGACTTCGCAAACGTCTCGTACGAGCGCGAGCGCTTCGTGCATCCGTGCGGCCTCATTGCTGGAAATGACACCTTCGGCCTCAGCCTGTGCGGCATCGCGGATGCGCGCCTTGCGCATCTTTTGTTTCACGGGTTCCAGTTCGACCATCAGGCGCATGGCCCGGTCAACCTTGCCGAGTTCGGTGTCCGCAGCCGTATAGATCCCCTCGCAAAGCCGGTCGCGTGCGCTGGTCGGCTCCGAAAGGAGATTGGACACACGCGTGACCAGCTTGTCGCGCGGCTTCTTGCAGCGCACGCCGAGCGGAGACACCAGGGCCCGCAGAACCCAACCTGCAGGGCGAACCGGAAAATTATCGATTGTATCGCGTAACGCTGTCTCGGCGCGATGCAGACTGGATTGAACGGCCTGTTCGACCAGCGGCAGGTCTTCGGCCGGACGTCCGGTATCTTCAAAACGCTTCAGGGCGGCGCACGACAGATAAAGTTCCGACAAGGCATCGCCAAGCCGGGCCGATGTCATTTCCTTGAACTTGAGCGCACCGCCAAGAGTGCCCAGTGCCGTTTCGCTGGTAAGTGCAAGGGCCGCCGACAACCGCTTGATCTGCTTGAAATAACGTGCCGTCGGACCGTTCACGGGCGAGGAAGAGAGCAGACCGCCTGTCCAGGCCCGTGTCACCGCCTTGAATGCGGTCTTCAGAATATAGCGGATGTGCCGGAACAGCACGTCGTCGAAATCGCGTAAAGCGCGATCATGGTCCGGGTTCTGCGCTGCAGCGATTTCTTCCTGAATGAACGGGTGGCAACGGATCGACCCCTGCCCATAGATCATTAGCGAGCGCGTCATGATGTTTGCGCCCTCCACTGTGATGCCGATGGGAACAGCCCGGTAGGCGGAAGACAGGTAGTTCTTCGGTCCGTCGATGACGGCCTTTCCCGAATGAATATCCATCGCCTGATTGGTGGCCGTCCGCATGCGCTCGGTGGCATGGTACTTCATGAGTGCGGAGATGACCGACGGTTTCTCGCCCAAGTCCAGTGCTTGAAGCGTCAGCCGGCGCGCGGCGTCCATCAAATAGGTGTCCGCCGCAATCTCCGCTGCGACTTCCTGCACGCCCTCGAAGCGCGAGACCGGAACGTTGAACTGCTCGCGTACCCGCGAATAGGCGCCCGTGGAAAAGGCGGCGACCTTCATGCCGGCCACCGACATGGCCGGCAGCATGACACCGCGTCCGGCTGCCAGTGCCGTCACCAGCATGCGCCAGCCCTGGCCGATCCGTTCCTGCCCCCCGATCACCCAGTCCATTGGGACGAACACGTCCTTACCCTGGTTTGGTCCATTGGGAAAAGCTTGCATGCCGGGGTAGTGCCGCCGTCCGATTTCGACGCCGGGCGTATCCGATGGGATAAGTGCAAGCGTGATGCCCAGGTCGCGCTCTCCGCCGAGCAGGCCGTCGGGATCCGATACCTGGAAGGCAAGGCCCAAAACCGAACAGACCGGCCCCAGAGAAATGTAACGCTTCGACCAGTTGACCCGCATGCCAAGTGTCTTTTTGCCGTTGACCTTACCCCAGCACACAACGCCATGGTCGGTCATTGCCGTGGCATCGGAGCCCGCATCGAGACTGGTGAGGCCGAAGGCCGGCAACTCGCGCCCGTCAGCCAACCGCGGCAGCCAGTGGTTCTTTTGTTCATCTGTCCCGAACAGCATGAGCAACTCGCCCGGACCCAGCGAGTTTGGCACGATGACGCTCACTGCCGCAGATGCGCCGCGCGAGGCGATCTTCATGACAATGGCGGAATTGGCCGAGGCGGAGAAACCCTTTCCCCCATGCTCTTTGGGGATGATCAGGCCGAGAAAACCCTCGCGCTTCACAAAATCCCAGACATCCTGAGGAATATCGCGTTCGTGGAAGGTGATCTGCCAGTCATCGATCAGCTTGCACAACTCTTCGGTCGGGCCGTCCAGGAATGCCTGTTCCTCGCTCGTCAGCTTGTAGACCGGGGTCTCCAGAAGGTGTGAAAACTCCGGATCTCCGCGCATAAGCTCGGCATCGAACCAGATGGTGCCGGCTTCAAGCGCCTCGCGCTCGGTATCTGACATCGACGGTAGAATTCCGCGCACCCAGTTGAGCAGCGGTCTGGTGATCCTGCGCTGGCGAAAAGTGTATTGGGCGTCTGACATGAAGTGCCTCCGGGCATGCGGCTTGGGGTAAAGCCGGACAGGATCGCCATGGTGCCACGATCAGCCAGTCCAGCCAAATCATATGACATCTCATTAGTGTCAGATTGGTTGAGGCGATGGCGAATGTTCGGGTTGACCTGCATCAAGGCTGTTTTGCGCTCGATGGCGCATCTTTACGGGTCTGAAGGTTCGATTGGCAAGTTTGAGGGGAACGGAAACTTGCAATTCACCGCCACTTAGTTGTGCTGCGTTTGCCGGCCGGAGCAATCTCCGACCGGTTTTTCGTGCCGGTTTTCGGGGAGACAGCATGTCCGAGGTTCACAAGCTACCGCTTGCCGATCTGTACCGCGAGTTGGAAAGTGGCGAGCACGGACTGAGTTCGGCAGAGGCTGGCGCGCGGCTCGCGCGATATGGTCCCAATGAGCTTCGTGTGCGGCACGATACACCAGAGATTGTCAAGTTCCTCAGACAATTCAAGAACTTCTTTGCCTTGCTGCTCATTGTCGGCGGGCTTCTGGCCTCGTTTGCCGAGCAGCTCGATCCCGATCAGGGCAATCTCTATATCGCCATTGCCCTGTTTGCCGTCGTGCTTTTGAACGCCGCGTTCACCTACTTTCAGGAGCACCAGAGCGAGCAGATCATGGAGAGCTTCAAGAAGATGCTCCCCGCCATGGTCACCGTGCTGCGCGGCGGTAAGACACAAGAGGTTCATGCCGAGGAACTGGTCCCCGGCGACGTCATGATCCTGCGCGAGGGCGACAGGGTTCCGGCCGATGGCAGGTTGATCTCCGCTGCTGAGTTCAAGGTCGACCAGGCCAGCCTGACGGGAGAAAGTGAACCTCAGCTTCTCGATCCGGCCGCCCTGCACGACAACATTCTGGAAAGCCGGAATATGGTGTTTTCCGGTACCCTCGTTCAAAACGGCGAAGGCGAAGTGCTGGTTTGCAATACCGGCATGTCGACCCAGATCGGTTCGATTGTCGAACTGACCAAGGCAACCGCCGAAGCGGAAACGCCGATCCACAAGGAGCTGAAATACTTCATCAAGGTGATCAGTGCGATCGCCATCTTTCTCGGCGTGACGTTCTTTCTGGTGTCGGTGGCAATCGGCAAGGGAGGGATATCGAGTCTCATCTTTGCCATCGGCATCATTGTGGCAAACGTTCCCGAAGGTCTGCTGCCGACCGTCACCCTGGCGCTCACCATGGCCAGCAAGCGCATGGCCCGTAAGAACGCGCTGATCAAGAATCTGGAGAGCGTGGAGACGCTGGGCAGCACCACCGTCATCTGTACTGACAAGACCGGAACGCTCACTCAGAACCGGCTCGGTGTGAACACGCTGGTGCTTGGCGGTAAGGCCTATACCGCAGGCGATCACGCTGTCCTGGTAGAGCCGGCGCTGCCGGAGGCGCTCAAGGTCATGACCTTGTGCAACAATGCCTATCTGGATGGTGACGGTTATTTTGGCGATGCTACCGACGGGGCTCTGTTGCTATGCGCCAACGACCTGACGGACATAGATGAGCTTCGCAAGGCCGAACAGCTTGCCGAACAGCCGTTCAACTCCACCACAAAGCGCATGATCGCCGTATTCGATCTCGGGCATGGAGGACTGCCAGCCGCACTCATGAAGGGTGCACCGGAAGTCGTCCTGCATGCCTGCGACCGCATTATGGTCGATGGGCAGACCGTCGCGCTGACCCATGAGCGCCGCGGGCAGGTGATCGACGATTACAGGCGCCTTGCGGGCAGGGGAGAGCGGGGACTGGCGCTGGCGATCCGGGATACCCACGGTGTGTCGATTCCCGAAGAGGGCTATGTCTTTGTCGCGCTGGTCGGCATGATTGATCCACCGCGGCCGGAAGTGCCGGATGCCCTGGCGAAATGCCGTTCCGCAGGCATAAAGGTGGTCATGCTGACCGGTGACTATGGGCTTACGGCAAAGACCATCGCCAGGCAGATTGGCATGGTCTCCGACACTGGCGAAGTGATCGACGGTGACGAACTTGCCGCCATGGACGATGCTGAACTTGCCGATGTGCTGAAGACCCATCCCGAACTGATCTTCGCGCGTATCGCCCCGGCCCAGAAACTGCGTGTCGTCCAGGGGTTCCAGGCGCTTGGTGAAATCGTCACGGTCACCGGAGATGGCGTCAATGATGCACCGGCTTTGAAGAACGCGGATATGGGCGTCGCCATGGGTGTCATGGGCACGGATGTGGCCAAGGAAGCCAGCAACATGGTGCTGATGGACGATAATTTCGCCACCATCGTCAAAGCGGTCGAGGAAGGCCGCACCATCTTCGACAATATCAAGAAGTTCATCGCTTACATTCTCACCAGCAATGTGCCGCAGATTCTGCCCTTTATAGCCTATGTCCTGCTGGACATTCCGTTGCCGCTCACTGTTGTGCTGATTCTGAGCATCGACCTTGGAACCGACATCGTGCCGGCTCTGGGGCTCGGCGCCGAGCCGCCTGAAACCGATGTGATGAAGCGCAAACCGCGCAAGCGCGATGAACGCCTGCTGACGCGCAATCTCCTGTTCATGAGCTATGGCATTGTCGGCATGATTCAGGCAGCCGCCGGGTTCTTCAGCTATTTCGTCATTCTGTATTCGGGCGGCTGGGAGTGGGGCCAGGACCTTGCCTCGAGCGATCCGCTCTATCGCACGGCCATCACGGGTTTCTTTGCCTCGATCATTATCTGCCAGGTGGCCGACGTGATCATCTGCCGGACGCGGCGGCAAAGCCTCTTTACTGTTGGTGTCTTTACGAACCGGCTCGTCTGGCTCGGTATCGCAACGGAACTCGTTCTGCTCGGCTTGATCGCCTACGTTCCGGCTGTAAATGTCTTCTTCGGTACAGCGCCATTGGAATTGTGGCAACTGTCCTTGAGCGTGCCCTTTGCGCTGCTGATACTGTTCGGCGATGAACTGCGGCGCGTATTCGTGCGGGCCGAAAACCGTTTCGTGCTCAAATGGCTGACATGGTAGCTAGGGTCAGGGCCCATCAATATCCGTCTTTCAGAAAGATGGAGCCCCATGAAGATGCCAGGAACCCAGCCGAAAATACTTTTTCTGCAGGTTGACCAGCTTGCCGCCAAAACGCTTGGCGCCTACGGAAATCCGATCTGCAAGACGCCACATCTTGACCGGCTGGCCGGTGAAGCCCTTCGCTCCGCATATGCTATGGAGACCGGACCAGAAAGTCGAAGTCATTAATAGCGACCACTGATTCGGGTAGGTATCGCCTACCCGAATGGGCGTTCTTTATCCTTGCCCGGGGGAGGCATCCAGCCGGGTGTTACTGCATTTGTCGTTACCAGAATATTACCGGGGGTAACTTTCCCCGGCACGGGGAGACACG